>JAUNPN010000001.1 GCA_030536655.1 bacterium
TAACAATCAAAAAATTAAGTTTCTATGGGGAAATTAGAGTTTCCGTGGAAGCTCTCTTAATAAAAGGAGGTGAATTTTCTATATGTTTAAAAATTTTGCTAAAAGGAAAAACCTTAACTATATGACTCAGACAGTTATATTACTGTCCTCATTTCTGTTTATACTGATTGCTATTTTTTCGTGTATTGTTACAATTTTCTTTTCATACAGAACGGACGCAATGTGCACACAGCTGAATTCTCAGGCTCTCAAACAGCTTGCCGAATTTACAGATAAATATATTTTTGAGAATATAGACCGCATAAACAAAACCTACTTTGACGAGGAAGCCGAATATGAGCCGGCAAAAAAGTTTTTCAATAATATGGAGAATATGAGTCATGAAGAAATGCAGAGGCTTCAGAGTGATATGTTTGATGTAAAAAAGAACTATTCATTTTTAAACAACATATATCTCTATAACAGCCGATTTGACTCCTTCATCTCCACTGGAGATGGAATAGTGTTTGCAGCATCGGATTTCCGTAATAATCTGTCCATCGAGAACAGATTTTTTACATATCTTGATTCGATAAACAACGACTTCTACGTTCCTCAGGACGATAATATTATGCTTCGCGATCAGAAAGGTCTTATTATATATGTACATTATGTTCCTGCCCCGGAGCCCGTTTCGGTACTCCGGAAACAGGTATCATGCGTAATTATGATAATTGATGTTAAGGATATTGTTGATTTTCTGCAGCAGATAAAAATGCCAGGAATACAGCATTTCGCTATCTTTGACCATAACCAGAAGGCTTTGATACACAGCGATGAATTTCCCGGAATACAGGAGATCATTCCCAAAAATGAAATCAGCTCCAAGGCGGCGGCAACCCACACACACGGCAAAATAACATCAGGGCATTGGTTAAACCGAATAAGCTATATATGGTTCAAATCCGATGTAAACGATTGGAGCTATATGTACATGCTGTCACTCTCGGATACTCAGCGTAATATCATTATTGTAGCTCTCATGGTTATGGTAATAGCATTTCTTACAATTTTCATCGGCTATGTATTGATCAGGATTTCCAGCAAGAAGCTGTATACCCCGTTTAATGCTGCGATGCAAAAGGCGCTGGATAATCTTCCCGAGGATGATGAGATTTCTGAAAATGACCTTGAAATTCTTAACCATCTTATTGATGAGTACGGAAAGAAAAAGAAAGAGTATGCGACAATGCACGAGCAATATTCATATTTATCGCTCAACGTTGCCTCGCTTGACATTATACGCGGATTTACTATAAAGGACAACGACTCTATTCTTAAGCATCTTGCCGCCTACGGTGTAGATTTCTCCAAGAAGGAATACGGATTAATACTTATTGAATTTAACCCGTTGTTTTTATCGACCTTTACGGTTGACCAAAACGACTTTATTCTGTATGACGTTGTCGATGCTTTAAAGGAAAGCTTTAACTGTGTTGCGGCGGTAAACACCAATAACACGGTAGAGCTTGTCGTTAACTACGATGAAATAGACTATCCTAAAATAACAGCAAAACTAAAGAGGCTCATTCCGGAAAAGTCATTCATAAACATTTATTGCTGCCCTCCGATTACCGAGCTTAATAACGTATCCGTATGTCACGACCAGGCGGTAAGCATGATGAAATACTCATACCTGTACGGATATGACAACATATTCAAAGTTTCGTCGCTTATGGAGCAGGATCTGGACAACAGGACATTAAATGATAAGGAAACAGCATTATTGGAAACTCTGCTTCGTAACGGAAACGAGCAGAAATTCTATGATGAATGCAACAGAATACTTACAGAAGTGAAATCGGAAAAACATTCTTACAGCTATGCGCAGAATGTTGTTCTCAAAATTTTCTCTCTCATGTGCCAGGTGGCTAAAGAATATGAAATACCGATTCAGCAAGCCTACTCCTACAAGAAGATAATAAATAATGAAAATTTTGATACTACAACCATGTATCTGTTCGAATTTTCCGATAATTTATTCAGCAAGCTATCAACCAAGGAGAATAAGAAAAAATTTGATATGATAAATAACATAAAGAACTACATTGAAGAACACATTACTGAAGATATCTCACTGTCCTCTGTAGCACAACAGTTTAATATTAGTGTCGGATATTTAAGCAAATTCTTCAAAGAAAATTCAGGGCAGTCATTCTCAAAATATATTATCGAAAAGAAATTTGCCCGTGCAGCACAGGTGCTTATAGAAAATCCCGAAAAATCCGTGAACGATATTGCAAACGATTTCGGATATTTTGATACCGCCTATTTTTCAAGGCAGTTCAAGGCTCATCACGGTGTTACACCTGTTCAGTACAGAAAGCTTAATCAGACAACTTAATCAGAAATCAAAAAAACACAGATTAATCAATGAAGCCCCGGAAGAAAATCCTCGGGGCTTCATTGATGTTAGGAGAGTTTGTATTAGTTCAGTCTGTCCTGTAGCATACTTATGATCTTTGCTGCCTGAGCTCTCGTAGCGAAATCCTTCGGTGCGAACTTGCCATCGCTGCCCGATATAATTCCGGCTTCTGCCATTGCTGCAACGCTTTCTTTTGCATAATCCGATATTTCCGCACTGTCAATGAATTCAAGCTTATCTGCTTCAGGCAATGCTCCCGAAAGCCGCGCCGCGCGCGCTGCTATAACCGCCATATCCTGACGTGTTATACGGTCTGACGGATGGAATGAACCATCTCCGACTCCCTCGGCAATATCAAACTTAACTGCTGAGGCTATGAATCCGTAATACCATGCATCCTTAGGCACATCAGTAAAATCACATTCTGCGCTGCTGTCAAGAATATTGAAAATTCCGACAATCATCTTTAAGAACTCACTTCTTGTTATGGGATTCTCAGGATTGAATTTTCCTGCTTCATCTCCCTTTACAATTCCACCCTCTGCAAGCTTATTTACATATACGCTGTACCATGCGTCCGCGTCAACATCCGGGAAGCTTCCGCCTTCCGCAGGAGTGTTAGGTGTATTATTCTCGTCAGATGACGGTGCTGCTGTTTCAATAGGAGCTTTTGTCGGAGTGGGAATGTATCCGGCACTGAGTCTGCTGCCGCCGCCACCTCCGCCTCCGCTGCTACCTCCGCCACCGTATGACGGCTCTTTGCCGGAGTCCTTGGACGGTACTGATATTGTAAATCTTCTTGTTTCGGTCTTTCCTTCAGCATTTGTAGCTATTGCAGTTAACGTAACTGTTGTTGCCTTACTCTGTTGTGTGATCTTTCCGCTGTTCGATACTACAGAAGTATTACTTGATTTCCATGTAAACTTTATTCCTGTGGATTTATCCTCTGTCGGAAGTGATATACTTGTTGTATCCTCTGAAGGATTTGTTTCAATATTAACCCTCGACCATGCCTCATCAAACTCGGTAATACTCTCTGAGGAAAGGATCTTTTCAATTACATCTCCCTCAGCGCCGTAGCTGTCCTTCGGCACGGCAATGACCTTGATATATCCTGAAACATCGGCAGATAGGAGCTTATACTCCTTTGTTCCCTTTGTTATCAGTTTATAATCACCGTCTATTGTCTTTGACCTGTACCATGAAATTATAGTGTTGTCAGTATCAGGTGCCTCTGTATCGGTGAATACATATGACGCATTCAGAACCGAGCCCGCTTTGAAATCACCGGTTACCGTAAGATTGGATATCTTCGGTGCTGTATTGGCTTTAACCGAAAATTCCTTTTCAAACGGTGCCGCCTGACCTACCGCATTCTTGAATACTCCCGATACCTTTACGGATACCGCATCATAAGGAATTATTCTGTCCGTCATTGCCTTTTCTTCACCAGCTGCTGTTTTATATGTAAAGGTGAAGCTGCTATCCGTAACAATTGTATCTTCCTTTACGCTGCTGTTCAGATCAACTACTGCTGCTGCCTTTACAGGTGCTCCGCACACAAGCAGCTGCTTTGCTGAAAACTCATTTTCAAGCTTCAGATCATTTACCTTGAATGTATTCTCCAAAGGCAGATAATACTTGTCAAGCGAAATATTATCAATGCAGGTATTTGCCCACCATGCCGAGTTCTCCTGACCTATATCTATTGAGCCTATGCCGTCAACAATCATAGGTTCGCCTATTCCCTCAACTATAGAATTTGCGGGAGTAAACCATTTGCTGTCACCATTGCCTATCGGCACACCGTCAATAAGGATACAGTATTTGTTGATTTCTGTGTCAAGATACAGCTCAACATTTCTCCATATGTCTATTACCTGTGATTTACCACTGGCAATCTCAACATTCTTGCTCTTTTTCTCAATGTCATCATAATATACCACTGACATTGTTTCACCGCGAAGCTCGATTGCGGTAAATGCCGTTCCGTTTGTATTTTTGATTCTTACATATGCGGTTGAGGTTGAATTAACGGTATCATCATTATTTCCAAGTCCGAACGAGTAGGAGAACTTTAGTCTGATTTTATCTCCCGACTCATATTTTGCGCCGCGCTGCATAAAATCAAGACGCAGATTACTTGTAAGATTGCTGTTTGTAGAAGCAAATCTGAGTGAATTTGCAGTTCCGCCAAAGCCTGAATCTACATCAGCCTGTATTGATGTGCCTGTTATGCTCCAGCCGTTCGTTTGCGCATTGATTTCACGCTCCTTACCTGCTGCCTCAAAATTCTCGCTCAGAATATTTGCATAATCAATGCTTCCCGACGGATTTACTGCCTCTTCCTTGGTGAATACCGCCGTTTCTCCGTTCTTGCTTACTGCCGTTATACTTACCTTGATCCTGTTTACACCTGCCGGAACAGTCGGCTCTGTCATAGCCTCCCATGTCGCTCCACCATCGGTTGATTTGCTCCACTCCTTCTCAATCGTTTCAGCCTCTCCGCCTGATGTATAGACAACTGCGTCATATTTGTTTCCCGGCGATATTGAAGTGGAATCATGCTGATTTTTAATAGAAACGTTTGTTATCTCAAAGCCTGCCGCTTCAGGTGTGTATTCGGAAATCTTCAAGCTGTCCACATTAAGCGTTGACCACCAGCCCGACCAGTAATGTCCGAATTCAATACTTGAAACGGTACCCATATCCATAGGCTGCGAAGCATCAATGCCTGTTCCGCTTCCTGCCGGAATCCATCTGCCGTGGGGAGTATTGTTAAAGATTTCTCCGTCAACCTCTACCATATAAGCATTGCGCGTTTTGTCAAAATAAACCGTAATATTGTGCCAGTCGTTCGCACCCTTCTTCCAGTTTATCGGCTTTATCTGATATCTTTCATTCGCTGTTCTGTTCTCATTCAAGCCCACAAGCTCAAGCGAATCATTATACAGATGCAAATCGGTTATAACATGACCGTCCGCGCTCTTTATGCGGATATACTGCTCATGTGTGTGTCCTTCCTCTATACCGTCCTGCTCAAATTTAGCCTTAAACGATATCTTCATATTCCCGGAAAGATATTCATCCACTGCCGCCTGTGCCTCTGCCTGTGACTTTCCGCTTTCTGTCAGCTTATATACACCGTTCTGTTTCAGATCCAAAGTCGTCCACACATTTTTATAATAATTCTTTGATGCAAATCTCAGTGATTTTCCGTCTCCGCTGCCGTAGTTGTCAACAGAAATATCCTCCGAGCCTTCGTGACCTGATGCTGCTCCATAGCTCCAGCCGTTTTCCTGCGACTTCATATCTTCTTCAATACCCGGTGTGTCAAATGGCTCTGAATAATAAATGCCTGCTTCCGGTGTAGGTGTCGGAGTCGGTTCTGTCGTAGGAGTTGCTGTTGGCTTTGCTGTAGGAGTAGTACCCGGTTCCGCTGTCGGTCCCTGCGTAGGTGTTGCAGTTGGTTTGTCCGCTGCCGGCTTAACTATCTTAACATCGTCAAGAATCAATCTCTGCCACCAGCCCGACCAGTGATGACCTAACTCAACAGCTCCGAGTGAGCCTATTACTGCCTCACCTTCACCGGCTCCTGCCTTTATATCCTCACTGCCGTTTATGGCTACAGGCTCACCGTCTACCTTCAGGCGATATGTATTGTCCTTCATGCTGTACTTTATCTCAAAGTTATGATATTCTGTATTTTCCTTTGTAATGTTTATTTTCTTTATCTCATGGTATTCTTCATCACCAAGTCCCCTCAGATAAAGCGTATTTCCCTTGGTATGCAGCTCCGTTATCGCCGCTGTTCCGGCATTCTTTACCTTTATGTAACTCTCATGCACATCCTCCGGATTATCGCTTATTCCGTCAATGTCCAGCTTTGCCGTAAAGGAAAGAATCATATCCTCAGAAAGATATTTGTCAACTGCGGCTTCCGCAGCTTCTGCACTTTCTCCCGCCTCCGTCCGCTTTGCTATGCCGTTTTCCTTCAAGTCAAGTCCAAGCCACATTGTCTTGTACCAATCAGTTGATGAGAAGCGCAGAGCGTTTGATGTGTTTTCCTTATCGCTTACCTCTATATTTATCTTATCATTGGCATTATCACTGTTATAGCTCCAACCCTTTGTCTGTGACATAATGCTTTCTGCAACGCCTTCCTCGTTGAAGTCCTCGCTGTAGAGAATCTCCTCAGTTTTGCCCGGCTCTGCAGTCGGAGCAGTTGTTTCTGATACTGCCGCTGTGGGATTTATGGTTAAATCGTCCACATATATGCACTGCCACCAGCCTGACCAATATTCACCAAATTCCATGGAGCCGATTGCTGAAAGCGTATTCACCGGAATGTCAACTGTACCGAGCGGTATCCATTCGCCGCTGTCAGTCTGAGCGGTTTCACCGTCAACCGTGACACGGCACAATGCCTTGTCAAAATCGTATTCCACAGCAAAATTATGCCACTCATTATTATTAGTGCTTACATCTATATTCTTGACATCAAAATCCGTAAGCTCTCCCCCGGAAGCATTTCTTGCGCGAATACAAAGACGATTGTCCATTGTTCTTATTTCTGTTATCGTATTGTAATTACTATCCTTAACCCTTACATAGCTCTGATTCGGCTGATCCTCATTTGATACACCCTGTGTCTCAAATTTTGCCTTGAATGACACCGTTAAATCATTGCCGAGAACCTCTGCTGTTTCATTCTCAGCCTCCTGCTCACTTTTGCCTTGATTTGTGAGTGCCGTTTTTATATTTTGAGTCAGGTCAAGCCCTGTCCATATATTCTTGAACCACGAGTCTCCGTTTGATATACGCAGTGAATTACTGCCGCTGCCGTTATCTCCTACCCAGACATCTACCGCCGCGCCATCAGCACCGTCATAGCTCCAGCCGTTTTCCTTGCCGCTGATAACCGACATGATATTTTCGCCTTCAAAATCCTCCGAAAACCATGCCGCATCAGCTGTATCAAAGGCAAGTGCCGATGGCAGCATTGACGCGGCAACCGCCGCTGAAAGCACTGTCGAAATCAGTTTTTTTAACATATTTGCCTCACCATGCCTTTCTCTTAGTCAAGCGGCAGAATAACCGCTATTTTACCTGCAATTACTACTGTATCGCCGTTAATTCCATCAGGATCGACTGCAATATCCGCAGTTTCAATCTTTTCTACAATATTATCCTTAAATCTGAAGATAGGGTACTCAGCCTTAACTCCGGCTTCAACTCTGTTGCCTCCGCCATCAACATAGAAGAAAACATTATAGAATTCATCACCGTCTGTTTTATTCCATATAACATTCTTCTGAATCTTTTCTACCGTACCCATCTGCATTCTCTCTACAGGTTCCGAAGATGATGCAATGATATGCACGGTCATAGCTCTGCCCCTTGAATCCCAGCTGAATTCGACAACATCACCTTTCGCAAGGTCTGTGATATTTGCTTTTACAGAACTGTCCGTCCTCTCGGCATCCCCTCTTATAATCACCTGTCTGGTGCCTCCGTCTGTGCCGTACATATCTACAGTATAGAAATCCTCACCATCCTCATCAATTCCCTTACGGAGATTGGAGGTTATAATTCCCACAGATGCGTCGCTTTGCGCCGTTCCCGCCTCTGAAAGCGCTGCTCTTAATACAAGGAGATGTGGAGTCTGGCTGCCCTCCGGAATATCATAAAAAGCTACCTCGTGATTTGATTCGCCGTTTTCGATCCTGTACTTTGCCATATATTCATCTTCGCTGTACTCTCTGTCATTTGTTTTCGGTACAACCAGCGTTTTAATATTTCCTGAAAGCAGTGCTGCGGGGTTATCATAATCAAGCTTCTGCTCATCCTCAAGATTTTTCTGAACCATTGCGCCTGTATTATGATTGTACTTTCCGCTTGTATATTCAAATTCCGGAGTAAGTACATCTATGCCTGTCAGCTGTCCCGAGTTGTTCATTTTCAGGAGAACTACCTCATGCAACAGCCCGTTCACATTGTCATCTGTCTGTTTTTCGCCGTTTATTCTGACCTTATCGCCTAACTCATATGTGACTATGGAGTCGTTCTGCGCCATCTTATCCTTAACCCACCAGTATTTTCTGTTTTCAAGCGAGCCGAGATTGCCGCACTTGACTATGCGTATATATGTTTTATCGGGGCCTTGGTCATAAAAAACTCCCGATATATAGGCATAATTACCGTCTCCGCTGCTTTGTGATTCACAGTATACGACACGACCATTTTCATTCAAATATGCAGATACCGTATCCCCGACACGTACCTCAAACTGCGGAGTATTTCCCCTTGCATCTGCAAGAATTTCATAGGTCGCTCCGTTTATAACCAGCTCATCGCTGTTTATAGTGTCAAGCTTTCCCTCAATCATGTTCTTTGTTACTACAACATTCATCATAAGTCCGTCAACGCTCTTTGATACTCCTACAACCGCATTTTTACATACCGCGGAAGAATCAAGCGACTTACCGTCACCGTCTGTGACATTGTAGTATATGCTGTCGTTAAGTTCCGTATCGCTTATATAATATCCGTTCTCGCTTTGTCCCGCATACTTTTTATACTGCACTGACAGACCGTTCGTGCTTGCGTCATCAACAACATAATATTTTCTGTCGCTAACCATAACGACATCATATTTTCTGTCATAATTATTATCAATAAGTGTCACGCTTCCGTACTTCGGCTTAAGATATTCGTCAGAGTGGCTGCTGACACCCTGCATATTATACACTACATAAGGCGCATCCGATAAGCGATAGGTTTCTTTTTTATTGTTCTCCGTAATCACGCGGTATGAGTTTAAATCATCCACAGAGTCTATATCCTCAGCCGAAAAGCTGACAGTGCTGTTCTTGCCGGGATATTCATATGCGGCAATCATCTCGTCATCCTTGGTGATATATTCGATATGCCTTCCGATAAGCCCGCCGAGCTGTGTTCCCGCATTATACAGTCTTTCACCGTCCACACCAGCAAAATGGCTGTCCGGCAGTTCTGTTCCCGTGAGATCTGTGTATCCGTCAAAGGTGAGAATACCGTCATAAATCTCCATATCATTATTGTCAAGCAGCATATTCAAAAGCGAATCATCAGTCTCTCCGAATTTAACATAGTTCGTATTCGCCCTTACAACCGGCATTTCAAGCGCCTTAAATACAGTATATGCTGCCTCAGACACAGTAACCGTTCCCTTCGCGCCTGACATGACCATACCTGTTTTGCCTGCAAGTGTAATATATCCGGTTGGATATCCTCCATCCTGCTCCGCAAAGGACTGGTATCCCGCAGCGCATAAAAGCATTTTATACATCTGCTCACGGGTAACCTCCTCGTCCGGCGCAAAGATTCCGTTGCCCTTACCGTTAATTATTCCGTAATTATAAGCTGTGTTTATGTAATCGGCATAAATATAGTCGCGCGGAACATCCGTAAAAATCTTGTCCTGCGAGCTATCTACCTCATATCCTCCGACTCCGCAGAGAATTTTTGACATCTCGCCTCTCGTAAGAGTTTTAGACATATCCTCTGTTTCAGACATTATCCCAAGTGTATTAAGTCTTTTCATATAGAGCTCAATTCTCGACGGAACGTCATCCCCGTAATCTGCCGCATACACAGCCGCGCCCGAAGCGGCAACCGCTCCTAAAAGCGTCAATGCAATTATATTTTTTAACTGCATCCTCATAAGTAATCCTCCTCTTCCCATTTTGTTAAGATACTATAATTATACACTCCCGCAGCTGATATAACAAGTGTGAATTTTTTCATCTGACATTGAAAGTTTTCATATGCGGACTATCCCGCAATCAAGCCCGGGCAGTATAAACCTCATACCTGCGCTGTTTTTTAGCTCTGTGCCGTTAAATAATTCAATCGGTGTTTTTCCATTCTCACAGAAGCGGCTTATATCAAATTCCTTCGGCTCCTCCGAAAAATTGAACATTGCAATATATGTCTTGTCATTATCTCTGCCTATAAACATATGGGCAACATCCTCCTCAATATAATCATCTGACGGGTGGAAAGTAATATGCTTGTCAATAAGCTCCATAAGCTCTTTTTTGCCCGTCATTTCTTTAACGCGTCTGCACGTTTCCTCCTCCTCTGTTTTTGATGATATAAGGAAAACCGTTCCTCCTATCAGTCCCGAAATAAATCTGAACTTAGCCTCTGTATCTCCTTTGTCAAAGCAGATATGATCGGGGTCATTGAACTCATAGATATTCTTATTGAGCCACCAGCCGTAGGTCAGGGAATTAAGCAGATACCTGCTGTCCTTTATATCACCAAACACATCACAGCAAATACGGCGCGCGTGACCCATACCTCCGGGAAATATCGGTGCAATTGACAGGCTTATAAACATATCATCTCCCGACCAGATTGAGAGGATTTTCTGCATGGCGTTATTATAGCATTGAAGTCCGGTGCTTATATCTGAAGCAAAGAACGCTCCCTCACGAGCAGCGTGTCCCAGAAAGTCGAGCTTAATATATTTATAACCCATATCTTTAAGATATGCAAGCACAGTTTCCATTTTTTTAATACAGACCGGATTCGTCATATCAAGCGACAGACCACCGTCAAGTCTCGGCAGTATATTTCCCTCATGGTCCCTCAGCAGTACATCTTTCCAAGAAGTACCCGCCTCGACCACATTGCCCATATCATCCGTAAACGGCAGATCAAGACGGTCATCCTCTATCCAGGTTGCAAACGGTGCCAGATATATCCCCGGAATAAGTCCCTTGTCCCTTGCTTTTTTTACACTTTCTTTTAATTCCTTATCGCTGAGAGCCGTCCAGAATGCGTCAAAATTAACATACGCATTTTCCATATTATCCAGCTCCGATATGAAATCCACAGCTTTTTCATATTTATCCGCATTAATATCCATCATATACGCATACCAGCTGTTCCAGCCTTTCGGCGGAGCGTAATTCCATGTAAGCCGCTTATTGCACTCACTGTACTTATTCGCAAACATTTCAAAAGCACCCTGCCATGACTCGTTCTCAAACAGCCACAGCTCAGGAGACTCCGCTTTACCCTCTATACCTCCATGACGGCAGCTGTCACGGGTAAGCTTATCAGCTATACCGGCTTTCACCTCGATTTTACCGTTAAAATCAATACCGGTTTTCCATACCGAATAATCAACCGCTCCTACCGTCATTGCCCTGTCCTTCGCAAACAGCGCACCGACTCCGTAGCTTCTGCCGCCTTCCTCCCATGATGAGGTAGTATATCTTACCCAATCATCATTATCAAACGGCACCTTAATTATCTTAATATCATCACAGCTGTCGATTTCCGCCGCCAATGGGAGCATTGAGCTTATTACCTCTCCGCTGCCGCACTCGGCGCTCAGCCTTATGCGCACCGCATTTTCAAAGGAGCACAGCTCCCATCTCATTTTAACCCCGCCACTTTCGGAAAATACACATACCGAATTGTTTGTCATTCCAATGTATTTCTCACCAGCCATGACATCGTATTTTTCTGCGCCACAGCATATGCCTGCTACAGCATTCTTTAAAGTAAATTTCCTGCCGGATATTGTTATATGCTTATCATTTAATTTTATTTTCACTATATCCACCTCCTACACTTCAACGCTTATGCTTATTTCAAAGCTTTTCTCCTCGCCCGGCTTTAAAATCCATAGGCTTTTATTTTTGTATGCCTTAGAAATTGAATCGTAATATCCCGATGACGGTTCAAGCGCACAGTTATAATCTCCTCTGTAGCCGCCCTCTGTTATCCAGAAGCCAAGATACGGCAAAGCTTCGGTATCCCAATTAATCCTTACATTTATGCCACTGTCGGGATAATATAAGCCACAGTTTCCGTCTGTGACCTCTCCGAGTGCGTAAAATTTTTCATATTTTCCGCTTTTCACACCTCTTATACGGCTTAAATCAACTCCGTTTTCCGTAACCGGAAAGCTATGAACCGTGCCTGCCCTGCCAAGGCGCTCACTGTCTGCCGCGTTTTCCACTTTTTTAACGCTCTCAGGAAATATAATCCTCATATTTTCATCACATTTAAACAGACAGTGCATTGTATAAAAGCACGGAAATTCATCCTCCGACACATTGCTTATCATATATGAAGAAATAAGCCTGTTGCCGTCAATACGCATACTTTTCATAAACAAAAAATTCTCGTTACGCGTATGTACCACGGCGGAATTGTCCTTTAAATACAGCTCCATAGGCACTGACCAGATGTCACCGTGATCATTATAGCTTATTGTTCTGTTCCTGAGTGAAAATTCCTCCGCATCTATATTAGGAAACGCGTCATCAAACCCTGCCGCCTCATATTCAGCAAAAGCAGCTCCCCTATGCGGCATGGCATAGTCATTGCGCGGCGGCTGGAACAGTAGCTCCTCATTTTTCCTGAGCGAATACAGAGAGATAAGCTTTCCGCCCGGATTAGCTCTTATAACCGCGCGGAGTATGCCATTATCCATAACGCATTTTCCGTCTGAATACTCTATAACACACATTTAAAGCTCTCCTTTCAGCTTACCGGCAATATCCATGAGATGACATATATCTCCCTGATAAAGCTTTCCGTTCTTTCCCAGCGTCATTTTTATTATCTGTCTTATCATATTTCTCCTCCATTTCCTCAGTATATGATACAATCATACTCATATCGCCATCTAACTCCATTGTACCATATCTCGCCGGAATAATAAAATTCTTTCCTTTGCAGATTTCCATTCCATTTATCCTCCCCGCGCCGCCAATCATGCTCACATTCAAAAAGCTGTGTTTCTGCTCTGCCAAAGCTTTTCCTGTCACATCAATTTTTTCCACAGAATAATATTCACAGTCCACAAGCTTCTCTATCATCATATTATCCTGTCTTAATACGCTTCTACTGCACTGTGCTGCTTCAAACGGTGCTTTGATAACCTCAATACTCTGCTCAATATGCAGCTCGCGCGGCTTTCCGTTCTGCAAACGGTCATAGTCATATACCCGATAGGTAATATCGCTGTTTTGCTGTGTTTCAAGTATAAGAGTTCCGCCCTTTATCGCGTGCAGACAACCCGGTTCTATCTGAAAGAAATCACCCTTATGCACCGGTATTTCTCTTATAAATTCCCCCCAGTGCTTTCCCCTGATCATTTTCTCCAGCTCAGCCTTATCCCTTGCATTATGACCGATAACAACAGCCGCGTTCTCATCACAGTCAAGCACATACCAGCATTCTGTTTTTCCCAATGAGCCGTTTTCATGCTCTGCCGCGTACTTATCATCGGGATGCACCTGTATACTCAAATCCTGCTTTGCATCAATAATCTTAATCAACAGAGGGTATCTGTCACCCTTCGCATTTCCGAACAGTTCACGATGCTTATCCCACAGCCTGCTTAAATTCATACCGGCATACTGACCGGAGATTACCTTACAGTCGCCTTTGGGGTGAGCACTGATTGCCCAGCACTCGCCCGTATTATCACCCGGAATATCATATCCAAAATCTGCTCCAAGCTTGTTTCCTCCCCATATCACCTGCTTAAATGCAGGCTCTAAAAAGATTATTTCTCTTTTCATGTTATGTTAACCTCTTATAAAACAGGCGGTCAACACTCCTGTATTGACCGCCTGTAAGTTGTTAAAAACTTGCTTACTTTGTTGTGCAATCTGTTGCAAATGTGTATGACGGTAAACCGGTTTCATCTGTAAGGTTAGGTGACTCAGGATATGCACCCCATGCAAATCTTGCCTTTACAGGTGCCGATACCTTCGAGCTTGTAAGGCATACAGTGTTTCCGTCGCGGATTACCGCATCTGCCTCATAATACCTTCCATCGGCACCGGCAATTTCAAAGCCGTTGAGCTTGGAAGCGTCAAGCTTTCCTTCCTTGATAAGCTTTTCTGTCTGATAATCACCATACTGATCCTTATCCATTATCTTGAGGCTGCCTGTGCAGTCAAATGTAAGCTGAAGCTCTTTGCTTGAAACCTTCATTGACTTATATACCGGACCTGATACAGTTACGTCCTTGCCGTAAATGTCACGCTCTGCATACAATGCAAATCGTCTTGCAACCTCCTGCTTGCCGTACGGGTGTATATCGTTGCGGGCATTTCCTGATGTGCTGCCATCCGTACCCTTGTTGCCTACCTCGTCAAGGTTAGAAACCAAGCCGATATTTGTCTTATTCTTTACTTTATCAGCCGCCCATACCTGACCTGCTCTTATTGCTTCAAAGTTCTGACCCGAATATCTTGCAAGCTGTGCATAGTAGAACGGGAGATCCTCTCTGCCGAACAGCTCTCTGTAATCATCTATGATGCCCGCCATAATATCGCTGTACTGTGCCGCTGTTTTGCCTTCATCAGCCTCGCCCTGATAATAGAGCACGCCTGAGATTTCAAGATTTCTGACCGGATAAACTCTGTTGTTGTAAAGGCTTCCGCCTGTTACCCATCTGTCACTTCCTGTTCCTCCTACGGCTGCACAAATAAAGCCTACAGGTCTTCCTGTTTCCTCATTGATCCTCTGTGCAAAGTAATAACCAATCTGGCTTACACTACGTGCGTTGCCATAAGTCAATGGCTTCCACATTGTACCCGATACTTCAGGAAGATCCTCCTGCGGCTCGCTCGTACCATCGGTACCCTTTGAAAGAAGGTCTACGCTTCTGATATTCGGATTATTCGCCTTATCCTTGTTTGCTTCCAAGTCTGCGTTTGTATCTGCAAGACCGCTCATCCAGTATTCCATGTTTGACTGACCTGCAAGCAGATAAATATCTCCGAATATAATATTTTTATATGTTCTTGTTTCTTCACCGCAGGTCAGTGTAAGAGTATAGCTGCCTCCTGCCTGCTGAGCCGGAAGCTCCGCGCTGAACTTTCCGTCTGATGAAGCCTGCGCGCTTACCTTCTCACCTGTTGCATCATTTACAAGCTCTACATCTACAGTCTTTCCAGCAGATGCCGCGCCCCATACGTTTACCGGCTTATCTGCCTGAAGCATCATATTGTCGGAAAATACATTAGGAATCTTGAATGTACTTTCAACGCTGATCTTCTTTACATATGCTCCGCCGAGCGGCTCCTGCTTGCTGTTCCATACAAAGCCCTTGATTTCATAATTGCCGCCCTGCTGTGGTACGTCAAGAGCTATTGTTGCCTCAGCCTCACCCAATAAATCGAATGCAAGATTTTCAGCACTCTTTACCGAGCGGAGAACACCGTCCTTGAAAAGTGCAATCCAAAGCTTTCCGTCCTCGACAGCCTCATTTTCGACAACTGTAACCTTAACATTGTTTGTCTTGCCGAATACAAGCCCGCCGTTCTCCGGCTCTATCGAAGCGATCCTCCACTTATCAGTGTTGGAAGTCTCATATGTGCCGAACTTCATATCCGATACTCTGAGAGACGAGTCTTTACCTGACCACTCAAACGCAAGCTTAACCGCCGCAATCTTATCTGCCTTGGCTGCACCCGCATTATACGGTCCGTCACAAGCATTTTCAGCCGCCTTGAACCATATTCCTCCGTTCTGATTTCTTACAAACTCATCATTCATTGCTACCGCAAACGAATCCGCGCCGTCAGTATAGAACTTGAAGTTAATCCACTTGCCGTAAACCTGCTCCATACCAAGACCTATTGTGTATAACTGGCGGAAGCTTCCGTCCTCATTCATTGCAACAATGTCAAGTCTCCTGCCCATAAGTCTTACAGCTGCAAAATCAGTCATTCCGTTGTTTAACGCAACCATCATTCTGCTTTCTCTGTCGAAGTAGTTCGGCGCGTCAAACATTGCGTCGAACTCAACATAGCCCGGACCGTTAATCGTGCCTATGCCAGCCTTATCAAGGTTGTAAAGGAGCTTTCCTTCCTTCCACCAATCTGTCGGTGCAAGTGAGAAGGCATTGCTTACTCCATCCTTCTCGGAAACTCCTATTGTATAATCGGAATTAAGAGTTCCGCCTACGCGTGACCAACCGTTAGTCTGATTCTTTATTGAATCAAGATCGGTATTGTCAAATTTCTTTTCTCTGGTTATGTTTACTGACATTGATGTATTATCATCATTAAGTGCCTTCACATATGCGAAGAAACGTCCGTTTCCTGTGCCGTCATTTGTCTTGGGAAGAATCTCTACCGCAAGTATTGACGACTTTGTAAAGGATTCAGGAAGCTTAAAGCTGAAGCCTCCCTTTGCAACACCTGTTGCAACAGGATTTTCCGCCTTTTCATACTTTGATGAAAGCACGTATACATTATATGTACTTTCTCCTTCTTCCCTGTTTTCGCTTGATATATAATCATATGTAACATTAAGCTCTGCTCCGCTGTTAATCGTGCCGCCTACCTTTATATCGCAGGCTGCCGGTGATGCTGCCGATACGCTCTTGGGCGCAAGCTTCCAACCGGTTTCACCTTCAATACTAAGCTCTGTTCCATCTGCTATGTTTGTAAATACGTAGTATGCAGCTCCGTTTTCCTTTCTGAGCTCTGCGCTCCATAAAGCGTCGCCGCCGTCTGACATAGCCGGTGTTCCGTTGCTGCTTACAAGCAATTCACCTGTTACAGGGCTTGAAATCTTATATGTATCGTTCTCTGCCGGTGTTATGTTCCATGTCTGGTCATTTCCCGAAAGCTTTTCCCATGTCTTGATTGACGCGCCTGCTGAATCCGCACAGCTATTATCGACCTGTAAATATGTTCCTACAGCATTCTTTATAAATACGAATCCATTGCCGGCATCCTCTAAGGTCCATCTCGTATGATCCGAGTTCTCATATGTCCAGAGTGCCACTCCACCACCGTTGCCGTTGTAGCCGCCGTCAATCTGAGCGAACTGAGCAGTACTGCAATTCATCATCTGAATTTCGCCGTTATCGGTCGTATACGGAAGTACCTGCCACAGCTGTTTCCTGCTTGTTTCATCAACCGACTCCTGTATAAGCGAACGGTTATCGCCCGAGCTTATTGAAGCAGCCATACCGCTCTGAGCATTTATCAGTCTGAATGCTCTGTCGTCAACATAATCAAAATACCACTTCTGATTTTCAGCACCGCTCATGCTTGTTGCCAAAGCTGCTGTTCCGTTTCTACCCTCAAGCATTTTTCCGCTCGATAAACCGCTTATCGCATATGTGCCCTGACTGATGCCTACGCCTTCGCTGTCCTTAAGGATCACAAATCCGTCTATAACGCACCAGCCCCAGCCGCCTTCGCCTGTGTTGGTTATTTTAAGAGTATGGGCTCCGTTTGCAAGTCCCGTTATCGGCATAACGATCTGCTGTCCCTTGTCCGCAGAGGCATTCGTCATATCTCCGGTATTTACCGTTCCGTACTCAACTCCGTCTACCTCAAAGGTAATGCTGCCAAATACTTCGCTCTTTTCAACCATTGTTTCAATACCTGTACCATTAAATTCTATAGTAAGGTATTTGCCTGCCGCGTCAGCAAAATGAGCGTCTCCCATATAGTCTTTGTGACCGTCTCTGCCTTCGCTTCTGCCCCAACCGCCTTCATAGGCTATCATAGGATTGTCATCGTTAATCTTATTGAACCACTGACCTCTTACCGCAAAGGCGTCAAGAACAAGATAGCCTCCGTCCTCGGACTGTTCTATCTTAATAGTGTGGTTTCCGAATTCAAGGTCGTCAATACTGTACAATACAGCCTGATTTACATAGGTATCACTATATGCGATGTATTCACCCTTAAGCACTCCGTCAATATAGATATTCGCTTTCTTGCCGTTGCTGTCCTTCTCAACAAGCACATCTATACCTGTGCCTGTAAAGCTGAATTCAGCTGTTGAACCCGCTTTCTCCGAGAAATGAACATCTCCGCCGAAATCGTTTAATGAAGCGCGGTCATTATGATAATTAAAGCCGTTGTAGCTTATTCTGCCGTCTGAGTCGTTTATGATACGTCCTGTCTGCAATGCTCTTACGCCGTCCATCGCCATAAGAGTGTAGGTTTCTCCCGCCTTTGTAGCAAATGTAAGGAGCTTGTCATTGCCTGTTGTCGCAACGCTGTTGCCTTCCGAGTCAAATACAGCAACATTATCCCAGTTTATAGCTGCATTCTTGAGAATATTTACTGTATTGCCAGTCTTGGAGGTGATCGATGCGGACTCTATTGTATAATCCTTCCATGTAAAGTCAACATCAAAGGCACCCTCTGCCGACATACCTTCAATCTTACCCTCACTCCACTGCTTCGGAAGTGCCGGAAGGAATTCAAGTCGGTCTGAATGTGACTGCAATACCATTTCAGCAAATGCCTGACCTGCTCCGAGTACACCGTCGATACAATATACATCACACGGAGCAAGCGCAATACCCTCCGGTGAAATACTCAGAAGATTCGGCCATGTGAAGGTATCTGCCTCCAGCTTCAGGTACTTATATGCCATTTCGCTGTCTTTGAGTCTTGCATACTGTCCGGCTGAGTTAATAGCTGTCCATTCTGTATTCTCATAGTCCTCTCTGTCCGTACGCTTACGCATAGAAATCAATGCTGCGCGGGCAAGCTCAGGAGTCTTATCCGGTGTGATCTGCGCATACGGGAAAAGTCCGAGCAGGTGTGATGTATGACGGTGTGATGTATTGCCGTCATCTGTACCCGGTCTGTACGGCCACTCTGCCAAGTTGCCTGTTTCCTTGATCATCAGACCGGTGTTATAGAACTGACCCTTAATATTTTCCAGCTTGTCATGTACCTGATTATAGAAATCATCATGCTCCTTGCCAAGAATGTCATAGCATCTCTCAATCTGTGTAAAGAGATCCATAATAATTGTCATGTCCATTGTTGTCATGACTTCAAGCTCACCGTTTTCCGGCGAACCACTCGGAATCGCTACCCATTGAGTCTGTCCGTTCTTATCCGTATATTCATACAGGAATTCGTTATAGAACTGAGCTGCTGTATAAAGTATATACCATCCGTCACCCTCAAGGAATTTCTTATCGCCGGTGTGGTCATAGTAGCTCATAACCTCCTGTGCAAGCCATGCGCCGCAGGCTGTATCTGTAAATGCCTGCCATGCTCCCTCGCTGAGTCCTGTCCAGCCCCAAGCATTTGTAGAAATCGGACCAAACCAGCCGCCGTTGTCAATGCCGTAAATCTTTCTTGCAGCATCCTGACCGCTCGGAATAAGAACGTCCTTCATCCATTTGAATATCGGCATCTCAGCCTCTGAAAGGTTTGACGAATTTGCCATCCACTGATTCATCTGTGTATTGATGTCAAGATGGTAATCGCAGGTCCATGCCATATTTGCCGCAACGTTATCGTTCCAGATACCGAGCAGATTCATCGGCATAGGTGAATTTTCTCTTGAGCCTGCAATCATAAGGTATCTTGCATACTGATACCACAGTGACATAAAGCTTCCGTCAACATCGCCGCCCTCGCGGATTTTTTCAAGGCGGACATCTGTAGGCTCCGATGAAGCAAGCTCATCAGCCGGACCGATTTCAACCTTCATTCTGTTGAATAATTTGCTTACGTCATCAACGTGATCCTTGTAGAGAAGGTTCAAATCTCCTGTAGCGTCATTAAGCTGTGACAAAGCCTTCTCAGGTGTATTCTGTACATAATTCTCACCCGCAGTGAAATCTGTGCCGAGTGAAACAATTAATGTTACAGAATCGGCATCCTTAACATGAATACCGTCATTATCGTATACAACCTCACCGCTGTTGCTTAATGCTTTCATGAATGCAAAGGTCTTGACACCGTTTGTCACATCGGAATTATTGTATACCGAGCCGTCCCATCTTATATACTCGTTGTCAACAGCGGTCATAGCTCCCTCGCCGCCGTTTACCTGCTCTGTCGCAAAGCTCGTATCAAACGAAATCTTTCCGGAACTATCTGCCTCATAGGTCATTACCAATACCTGTGCGGGATTGCTCACATATGCCGTTCTGGAGTAGTTGACACCGCCGCTTGTGTATTCAACTCTTGAAACTGCTTCTTCAAGATCAAGTGAACGTCTGTAATTCTCAATCGGCTGACCTGTCGGCACAAAGTTGAAGTTAATTTTACCGAACGGACGGTTTGTACCAAACGCCGGATTACCCTTGCCCTCCATTGCTTCGAGATACGCTGAAACCTTGCCTCTGTCCGGATTTTCCTTGCTCATCTCCTCGCGTAGTGCCTTAAGAGCCGCATAGTTATCCTTGCTGCCGTCTTTGTTAAGCTCCTTGCCAGAGTGATCCTCACCCGACCATACTGTTACTTCGCTGAGTGAAACTGTATCGCTTAAAATGCCGCCCCAGATATTCGCGCCGATACGTCCGTTTCCGAGCGGAAGTGATTCAGCCCATTTTGCAGCCGGCTGACGGTACCACATTGTCATCGCCTTATCAGGCGCAAGTGCCTCACCCATAAATTCCAACTTTGTCCACGGTGCGGCGGTTATTGCGCCAAGCACAATACCTCCGTACCAGTTTCCTCCCTTATTTTCAATTTTCATCTTTCCAAGCTTAAAGCCCGATGCCTTCTGCGCGCTTCCCGGAAAACCCGATGTACTCATCGGAATCCACTCTCCGTGCGAGCCGGCTGTTATTATTTTGCCGTTCATTCTGAGCTGATATGTATTGTTTTCCGTATTAAAATATATCTCAATATCCTTAGAAAGCTTAAATACATTGTCACGACCTCTTGCCAGCTCATAACGTATGTTTTCGTTTTCCTCATCATTTAAGGCAATAAGATTTAAGGTTATATCATCCTTACCGTTGTCTTTGGTATACGCTTCAAGTCCAAGGACCCCGTTTCCGTCCTGATCCTCAACCACAAGCGTGTTCGTGCTTCCGTTCCAGAAACCGCCGTAGTCAGCGTCCATTACCATTTTAAACGCCAGTACGGAATTTCCCTCCGCTGTTGCGGCAAACTCATCATAGCCCTTCTGTACAGCTGATTCTGCCAGATCAAGCGTGAAATTATTGTTGCCTCCCCATTCTACATTTGCAAAGCGCATTGCATTGGAGCCCGTACCGAAGCCGTTTCCTATATCGATCGCATACTGACCGGGGCTCTCAAACGAAAAGCCGTACTGTCCGTTAAGAATACGGTCTTTAATGTCGCTCGCCTCGAAATCTTCCGAGTAAACAACCGCACCGACTGACGGTTCGAAGCTTGCATTTCCCGAATCCGTTTCTGCAGCGGAAACATAAACTGCACCCGGCACCGCGCTCATCAAAATTGCCGATGAACACAACGCAGCTACAATTCTCTTTAGCATAATAACTGCCTCCTTTTTTAATTATATTTCATTATCAATTATACGTCCTCCTCCGCTAAAAGTATAGATAGAAAAACTTATTTGAACAATGAATAATTTAATCCCAGCACCGAAAACGGCATATCTAAGCGCAAAAACCGCCCGCTCATCGAGCGGACGGTCTTTGTATTGCAATTTAAAAGAAAGAGAGAACTGATTCACAAGCTGCTTTTAAAGAGCTGATTCATAAGGTGTTTCAAGAACGGGTTTCATACTGTCCCTCCAGATAAATACTTTAACCGACAAGTTTTCCTTATTCTCCGGCATGGTAAAGCTGTCCTGTACGGTAAACAATGACTCCTCATCAAATTCAGGCTCATTAAATGTCTTGACGGACTCAAGTGCTCCGCCATTGTACATTACGAATGTTCTTACAGAACCTGAACGGTTTTGTAAGAACATTCGTTTTTTATTTATCCCGCACACGCCGCATAGTGAATGTCTACACCCTGCCTTGTGTGTACTGACACATTATTTTCAGGTAATTTGTCAATATTCGGAATTTCAATACTTCCTATACAGTTATAATGAATTTTTAAGCGTTGTATTCGTTTACCGTCTATTTCCTCTGCCTGATATACCTCTATTTTCTCTATAAGCTCATTAAGCATTTTGGGCGTCAGCTTTCTTGCTCTTGTATATTTCCTAACAGATGTCATAAACATATCGGTTGAAACAGATTTGTTTGTATCTTTGTCGAGTTCGTCCTGTAACTCTTTTATACGGATATTGAGTTCTTTTTGTTCTGCGTCATATTTAACAGATAATTTTGAAAATCGTTCATCAGATATTTTCCCTGAAACATTATCCTCATAAATCTTTTCAAAAAGCACATCAAGCTCTTTATCGCGGGAAGTCAAAGAATTTAATTCTTTCTGCTTCATACGTCGTTCCTGTTCCGCCGTCTGTATGGAATGTCCCATAACTATTTGAGCAAATTCGGTTTCATATTGTGTCGCAAACTTTGTCAGACGTCTAATCTCGCCAAGTACAACCCGTTCTAAGAAGTCAACGCGGATATAATGCGTTGACGAACAAATTTTCCTGTCGCCTTTGTTATATCCCGAACAGTTGAAATATTGTATGTCGTGATTTTTTTGATTGAAGTGATACCATAGATTGCTACCGCAATCAGCGCATACAAGCAACCCAGAAAACATATTCTTTTCGCCGTCTGCCTTTTTACGTTTTCTCGTCTTGCCGCGTTTACTCTGTATCTTTTCCCAAACAGCCCGCTCAATAATAGGCTCGTGAACATCTTTAAAAACTGCTTGATTTTCTTTATCGTTAGCAAATCTTTTTTTGTTCTTATATGACTTTGAATAGGTTTTGAAATTGATAACATCACCGCAATACTCTTGTAAATCAAGAATATATATAACCGTTGAACTATTCCATAAATACGGGTATTCCGGATTTTTCTTTCCCGGTCTGTTAATACCCTTGCTCGCCCAATAGTTTATCGGTGTCATTATTTTATCCTTTTCCAATGTTTCAGCAATTTGCTCTGTGCCTATACCGTTCATAGTCATATTGAATATACGGCGTACAACCGCTGCTGCTTCTTCGTCAATAATCCAAAACTTAGGATTATCAGGATTTCTCATATAGCCATACGGCGGAGCTCCCAACGGCTCACCCGAATTTCCTTTTATCTTATAACTGATACGGCGCTTTTTTGAAATATCACGCGCATACCATTCATTAAAAAGATTTTTTATCGGCGCAAGCTCATTTTCGCCCTCTTGCGTGTCTATATTATCTGAAACAGCAACAAGTCGTATATCGTGGTCTGGAAAAAATTCTTCCGTCAATTTGCCAACCTCAATATAATTACGTCCTAATCTTGAAAGGTCTTTTACAAATACGGCTGAAATTTTATTGTTTTCTATTGCTTCAATCATAGCTTTATATCCGGGACGTTCCATTGTAACGCCCGAAATACCGTCGTCGCAGAATATCAATAAATTTGTATAGCCTTTTTCCTTTGCGATTTTAGTTAGCAGCTTTTTTTGATTGACAATGCTGTAACTGTCGCCCTCTAAGTTATCATCACGGCTTAAACGAACATATAAAGCCGCTGTTATTTCTTTTTGTTTGTTATTTGACCGTTTCATAAGTCCTCCTTTCAGACAGTCAAATAAACAGTATTACATTTATATTATACCGCGCTTTTAACCGTCTGTCAGCCTGTTTTAAAAATTTTATTCGCTTGATGTCATAAGCCGTAATAAAACAGAGCCTAATGTTTCGGAAGATTTCTCTTTAAATATCGGTTGTACAACAAATGAGGTTCCATTGACTTGATATGTAATTTCAGCGTCAAGTGATTTATCATTACAATTATTTTTGTGTTTTGGATTTTGAGTAGTGTAATTCATAAAAAATTAACCTCCATAAAAATTTATGTTAAATCCACCACCTAATAAACCCACCTACCGAGAGTAATAACTCAATCAAAAATCATCTGACTGTCGGCGGCTGCCGACATCACGACAAGTTAAATCCAGCTCATTCCTATGACCTGCCGCCCAATGCGGTGAAACGTTCAAGGCGGGGGTATTACAATATATCGGTATTTATATCAGCATATACAAGCCGTTATACGCCTATCAGAAATGTTTGTCGCTCGGATATACAGGCTGTTTTAATCTTGCAGCGTACTTTTATTGTACGGTAGAAGCTATATATCGTCTTGGCGCATTACTGAAAAATACGGATTTAAAGTAAAGTATCAGATGATTTATATTCAGTTGTCAAAGAACAAAGGGGATTTTAGCCCATATAAGCGCATTAAGGGAATAATGCGTTTATATCGGATAAAACCCGTATAAGGGGCGCGGAAAGGACTGCACGCCCCAACGGTCAATCAATTAGTAGCGAATTACAAAATTATTCACAATTCCCAAAACTAACTTTGCTTCAAGTCTTGATATAACATCTTCATCAACATAATAATGTTTTTTGCCCCACTCGTCCTCATATACCCTTGTAGCCAAAGTCTTTATGTAGCTATGAAAATGTGATAGAATAAACTGTAAAGCGTATGATTTACCCTTGACAGCGTCCTCAATAATAGACAATGGAATGTCCTCAATTTTCTTCTTGCTCATAGTGAAAATCCTCCTTTTGCAGCAGATTACATAATAGTTTTAATGCCTGCTTACGCCTTTTAAAAACTGTTTGTTGAATTAGATTTAATCGTCTGCCGATTTCTATATCGCTCATTCCAATAAAGTACGATAGAATAATAACATCTTGTTTATTCTTTGGTAGCTGACGAATAGCTTTCGCTAATCGGTTATCCGTAATTATAATGGTCTTACCATTTATATAAAATGCGTTTTCGCCCTTAAAGTAATTATCATATATACCTATATCGCCTATATCATCAAGCGGAAAAATAGTAATGTCTTTTTTATATTTCTGTCCTCTGTTTTGCTCTCGGTAAACATCACATATTTCGTTTTTTAGTAAACGAGTGCAAAATTTACAGAATTGATTTAAAATACGTTTATCATTTTCAGCGTTCATAAGACAACCTCCTTTTGTGATTGAAAGTTGTTGTCCTTATTTACCCCTCTATAAATGTTTAACGGAAAAAATTTTTGAAAAACAACCATTTTTTGGTAAATGTTAAAATTTTTTTTATTTTGTTTCATATCTGATAACCTCCAATTTTGAATTTGCGTTTTTCAAAATCGGGATTATGGATAGCGAATAGGGGGCTTGTCCCATTCGTGTTCTATAAAAAAACATATATGTGTATGATAAGAGTAAATAACAGAAATTTTGCAGACGAGATAAAAAAATTTTTGCCTATTCTTAATATATCCCGTAGAAACACCAAAAAGCGTAATACTATGTGTCAAAAAACCACACAATATTACGCTTTCTCTGTTAGGTACTGTTAAACTGTCATTTTTCGCATTGATAGGTGCAAAAGTGGAATATGGTTTATATATTTTTTTGATAAATAAAGTTTTCTATCAGACCTGTAAATAGGTTTATTGTTTTTTATTCCACTCATATCTCCTGTACATTAGTAAATTATTTGTGAGTATTTACCATTATCAAACTAATCAATTATATAAATGACTCGGCAGACCGTCTACCATAATAGGCGACAATTCGGCTTGTATCAGCGGACGCGCGTATGACAAAAATTCAGGCGACACATATGTACCATTATCTGTTATCCATTCCAAAGGCACTTTTTTCTCAATGTTTGCAATTTTGTTAATATCAAACGGTTGCGTGGTACACTGATACGGATTGTTTGTAACGCGGTTAAATATAATCATTTTGCCTGTTTCACCTCTGAACGACGCTTCAACCGCGTGTCCGCCTGCAACAAAGGCTTCTGTTATATCTACTCTTGAAACCATATGCGAGCCGCAGCGTTGGAGAATATTCAAATCTATTGCGCGCGATTTGCAGCCAAATTCTTGTGTTATTGTATTTGACAGGAATTGTGCCGTGCCGCCTAATGCGACGTGTCCGAAAGAGTCTTTAAATTGTGATTGACTTGATATAAGTTCGCAGACATATCTACCGTCTTTTAACTTTATACCCTCAGAAACCGCAACAACTATTGACTTTTTATTTTTTCTTAAATTTTCTATGCTTGAAAGGAAACTGTCAACATCAAATACTTTTTCAGGCAGATATATCAAATCAGGACCGATACAATCCTCGCCCTTGCTAAGTGCAGCCGAAGCTGTAAGCCAGCCTGCGTTTCTTCCCATAATCTCTACAATATGTATATTTTGATTTCCATACACATTTGCGTCCTTGATTATTTCTTTCATAACCGTTGCGATAAATTTTGCTGCGCTTCCGTAACCGGGAGTATGGTCTGTTTCGGCAAGGTCATTATCAATAGTTTTTGGTACACCCATAAATCTTATGCTGCTGTTTATCTTTTCTCCGTAATGAGATAGTTTTTTAATGGTATCCATTGAGTCATTTCCGCCGATGTAGAAAAAGTGTTCAATTTCAAGGTCATTAAGCATTTTAAAGATTTTTATGTATATTTCTTCATTTTCCTCTATTTCAGGTAGTTTGTATCGGCAAGAGCCGAGATATGCCGATGGAGTTCTTTTAAGTAATTCAATATGCAAGTCTGTCTGAATATGCTCCGACAAATCTACATATCGTCCTTCAAGAAATCCCGCAATTCCATTCTGCATACCGAATACTTTATTTGCGCCCCTGTCGCGTGCGGTTTTAAATACTCCTGCAAGACTTGAATTGATAACGGCGGTTGGTCCGCCTGACTGACCTACAATAACATTTCCGTGTTTCATTTTTTTGTTTCCTTTCTTACAATAGATGTTATTACTTTAATTTTAAAAATATTTATTCAATAAAATCAATTTATCACCTTTTATAAAATCAATTTCAGCCGTTCTACCGTTTTGTGAGATAATATTTTTGCTGTTACAAATCATATTATTCGCGCAAAATGGAGGCAGTTCGATTATTATATTAAATGTTTTGCTTGCTGTTAATTCTGCTTTAAACTCATTTTTAGGTATATTCCATTCCATATCAATAGTGCCGCCCTCAAATCTCCAGCCTGTAATCTTTCCGTGCTGCATATCATCACTTAGAGCCGGAAGAAGTTTTATCAATTTCTTTGAGGAATACAAAATCATTTCCTGCACTGCGTTTACATATCCCATACTTGCGTCAAGCTGAATAGGAGCGGCAGAGTCCATTTCCAAAGACAAATCCATTCGCCGCCAATCATTATGCAGCGTGAAAAAATTAGTTTGCATACAGCTTCTTACGAGATTATTTAAGCAGTCCATCGCGTCATTACCGCGATTAAATCTTGCATATATTGACGCCATATGCGCCTGCGACCAACCTGTTTGTGCGCTAATATCTCTCAAATCAACCGCCTTTTCAAATGCTGATACCATATCGTCGTTTGTTGTTATTTCATCACCCGGAAAAACAGGATATATATGCGACAAATGCCTGTGATAATACCTGTCCTCAAAATCATCGTCCTGCCATTCCTTAACGGCTCCGTCTTTATTTACGCTATATTCGGGAATGGAATTTACGATATTTTCCCATATTTTAATTTTGTTGCCGTATATATTATGCTCGACGCATAACTCGATTAAATTTGTAAACAATTCCTTGATTATCGCCAAATCCATAGTGGAATTAACAGCGCTTGTCATAGGGTGCGCCATATCAACATTGTCTTTTGGAATAAAATTCAAAGGAGAATTTTCGGGCGAAACACTCGGATATATTTTTATATACCCGCTTTCATCAAACGCAATAAAATCCTCATAAAACTCTGCCGCCGCTTTCATAAATGGCAGAACAACACTATGCAGATATTCAGTATCTCCTGTATAGGAATAATATTTATAATAATGCTGCGCCAGCCAACCTGCTGCGCCCGTCCAATTCATAATTACAGGCACAAGCTGACACGGTAGCGGCATATTCGGTGTTGTTCCTGCCGGAATAAATATACCTTTACAGCCGTAGAGTTTTTTAGCGCACTCCTTAAAGATGTCAAGCCTGCTTATATAATACTCTAATAATGCCTTGTTAAGCTCCTCCAGATTGCCGATATTAGCGTGCCAATACATCATCTGTATATTTTCATTTGCCATATTATGACTCCATACAGCTTTATAATCTCCGCACCATAATCCGTACATAGAAAACGGAAATCCGTCCTTAGAACTTCCCGATATAAATAAATACCGCCCGTACCGCCATAGTTTTTCGATAAGCTCATTCGGAGATTTGCCGCTATACGCATTTAACATAAGTTCCTCATTCGATAAATCATTGTTCTCAAACAAGTTAAGCTCCGCACTATGATACAAGGCACTGTGAAGCGGAATATGACGGTTTAGATAATATTCATAGCTGTTATTCTCAAATTTCAACTTGTCTTTATCAGGACAGCCATTTACAAATACCTTTATTTTAATAAGAATATCAGACGCGCAATTTACATTGATACGGCTTTCACTGTTTTTAATATCACCGTCAGCACTTTCGATTTTTACCACCGCGCCGTATGGTTTTTTATTGGTATTAAGCGATTTATAAATGATAATATTACTGTCTATTTCAGTACGGCTATGTTCCTTTACATATTGATATGTTTTGTCGGAGCTGTCGGTAGCTGTTGGAACATCTAATGAAAATACAGCGTCCAAGAAAGGCTTATCTGCCTGTATTCTAAGAAGTATCATATCGTCTTTTCGTGATACGAATAAATCTTTTTTTACCCACACGTCTTTTTCACGAAATTGTGAGCTTACTTCGCCTGTTTCCATATTGACAGCGCGAAGATAATCAGAAAATCCTGTAAAGCCTGTAAAAGACATATTAAGTTCTGCAAGTGGCAGCGGATAACCGCGCTCATTGTTATATCCGCTTTCTGTAAGCGCATTTGTTAAAATCCAATTTGCCGTATTGAAATCTCTGTTATCCATTGCTTGACGTGTCTTTGTCAGACTTCCGCTTATATCAGGGAGAGGATTACACTCCGTACCCGTCCATAAAGCACTGTGATTTATAAGCACACTTTCGCGTTTTGTGCCGCCGTACACATTTGCGCCTATTTTTCCGTTACCGCTCACCAAACCCTCGCGCCACAAGGCTTTATGCCACGACGAGGGATATTTCATTGTAATTACATTTATGTTTTTATTTATCAGTTTCATATTATCCTCCTTGAAGTCTTATACTATAAATGCCAATCCGAAATATTCCGAATTGGCATTTATAAAATATAGGGAGAGAGTTAACGCAAAATCTTTGCTTCTGTAAGCGGCTTCATATTCTCTAAACTGTTCCATAAGAACGCTTTAATATAATCTCCGCTTTCAATCGCTGAATTTGAATATGTAATGCTATATTCGTTGGCACTATTAGCCGTTACTGTATGCTTTTCGGTTTTCAATTCCTTTAAAGTTCCGTTTCCATCATACAATGCAATCATCATATTTACGGGTATATCCGTTTCACCGTTATTTTTTATAGCAGAAGTTGCCGTAACTGTTTCTCCTGCGGTTAATTCTGTTTTGTCAAATTCTATTTCACCAGCCGAGAACGGTTCTTCAAATTCTCCCTTTACAACTGTTATTCCTAACAGACCTGCTAAGACCTCGCTTGAAAGACATTCAAAGTCAACGCTTTCTATTTGATTAACCTTGCCAAAGTCAAGAGCGAGAATATTTGAATGTGCTTTGGCGCCAAGCATTTGCACATATCCCGTTTCCGCATACGGTTTTGCTTGCTGATAATTGAGCCAATCGTCAATATTATCAGGGTTTGTAAGCGGAAGTATTTCTTTTGTTCCGTCTTTCATATTAACCGTAATTCTCGCGTTCTCAATTCTGCTCTGCATATTATTTGTAGATACGCTTAACATAAAGTAAATCTTTGAACCGTCTGTATTAACGGGAATATTCATCTTGTCGGGGAACTGATTATATAGCGATACAAAAGCCGCATTGTTTCCCTCTGCTGATGAAATTTCAAAAGGAACGCCTATATCTGTTAAATACTTACCTGATGTAAGATTTAAGCTACTCGGAACACCGTCTGCACCTCTGCCCGGCTCCCACCAAGCGCGTCCGTTTGGAAGAACCGTTCTTTCCGCGTCAGACGACCAATAAAATTTCTCAAGCCTGTAATGCTCGTTGCCCTCATAAGTGAGGTCATATTCATTTTGGTGCAGCGTTCTCAAATCCTGATTTACAACGCCATCAAGTGATATTGTCTGATACTGCTCCGCAGTATTTGTTACATTATCCTTTAAATCCCAAGCGGTAAGCTCGCCGTAAATTGTTTTGTTTACATCTCCGCTTAAAACTGCTGTAACCCTATTGTTGCCGGGTGTTAAATCGGGTTCGCTTTCAATCGGTACAAGAATTTCATTACTTGCGCCCTTTGCCGCTATCGTTATATTTTCTTCTGTAACTTTGCCGCTTACAGTTGACAATGTAGCATTGAGTTTAAGCTGTTTTTCAGTGTTATTTGTGAGCTTCACTTTTATTCCCGCATTTGCGCCTGTAACAATTTCCATATCAGTTAATTCAACTGCATCCTTAACTTCAAGGTCAACAGGCAATACAGCAGTCATATCGTTTTTCTCTACCGTAACAAAGAATGTATGGTGTCCTGATTTTTCGCCTAACGCTACTGTTATCGTATCTGTGCCGATACCATTCGTATTTGTAATTAAGCTCTGCGGGTCTGAAATAGCTGTGATTATACCGTTTGATTTAACAGTGTAATCAGAGTTTTTACCGCCGACAGGTTTCGCTCCAATCTTTGCAAGCTCATCATTTGCATATGTTACCTCAATAACTGCACTGCTATTGACAGGAGTTTTTACATTTACAAAATTATCAACCGTATAATTCGTTACCTCCGAGCCGTTTACCTTAACGCTTGTAATTTTTGAGCTTCTTGTAGGAATGTGCATTTCATAGCTCAAATTTTCCTTTGATGTTACACTAAATTTATCTGTGTTATTTTCGTATTTATAGTCATAGCTTACAGCGTCCATTTTTATAGACGCATATTTCCAATCTGCGGGGAAACCGGGTTTTATATCAGCTTTTCCGTCCGGCACATTTACTTTTATTCCGAATATACCCTCTGCCGCTGTTCTCGCATATTGCGATGTACAGTCTGCAAAGTCAATATGACCGTTATTTGATAAATCGGCTTTCACAATATGCTGGACAGTTCCCTGACCTGCCGAACTGCCTTTCATAAGAGGAACAAGACAAGCTCTAAACTGTTTCATTCCCATTTCGCGCTGACCGTTTTCAAAATATGCAAGGGCATTGTTCATAACCTCCTCAACATACAAGCCGTCACTTGAATAATATTCGGGAAGTCTGTTTGAAGAATACTTAAAATCTATATTATCCCAAATTTTATCTAAGTTTGCAACACTCGGAACAGCATAATCGGTAAATCTCATCATTTGATATACCTGTTCATCAGTCGCAATCCCCATATCAACAGCAGTATATATTGACGATAAATCGGGCGCGGCGTTAAGTCTGCCGTAACCAAAGCGTTCCTTTACTTCTCCGAATACACCTGTGTCAGCGTCCCAAAGCTGCTCGTTCATTTCCTTTTTGATTAAATCAGCCTTTGTCTGATATGCTGCTGCGTCATCTGTCTTACCGAGTTTCGACGCAATTTTTGCCATTGTATTATATGCTCTCCAAGTGTATGCGGTTGCTATTGAGCCTGCGCCGCCGTTGTTCCACTTATTATCGGTATTCCAAGCGTCAAGCCAATTTTCATATAAATTTGTTCCGGGAACCTGCATATAATCGTCCATAAATTTAAGGTGTCCGGCGATAAATTCATATCCGCCCTCATTTGCAAAGAACGCGTCATCTCCCGTCCAATCCCAATACTGCATTATAATATCTACCATTACAAGGCTCATATTATAGCGTCCGTCGTGAGATGGATATGCCCATATTCTTCCTGTATCTTTCTCCTGTCTTGCAATATAATTTTGAATATTAGTTTTTATTCTGTCGCTCCAGCCTGCATTTACAAAGCAATATCCGCCGCGCCAGCCGCCCTGTCCGTTATGCCAGCCGATTGCGCCGTGAGTTATAACAGGATTATCCCATATGTTATCCATTGCCATAATCTGAGCGCGCATAGCTGAATTGATGTACGGGTCGGGAGTATCAATTTTTATAGTTTCCGCAACACCTTTGAAATAGCTTATACTATCGTTAAATATTTCTCTTGCGTTTGTCTGATACTCGTTAAAATATTTATTTTCTGACGGACTATCTGTTGTAATCATCATATACACCGTATTTTCGGTATTACCGTCAGTCGTGCCTACTACCATTGGCTGATTTGCCGCTGTTGAGGTTAATAAAGCGTCCACTCCTGAACTGTACATTGACGCGTCCTTTGCGGCATAATTCATTTTTACATTTGATGTGCCGCTTATTGTAGCATATGAGCCTGTGATACTGAATGAATTATCAGTAAATGTCGGAACAGTTGAATTTGTATCGGACGGACTAAATTCAAGTGCGGAAGAATTACCGCCTGTCGGCTGCTTGCTGTCTATTTTATTACCGCCTGCCGCTGCAACTACCAGCTTATCCTTTACACTGTCGGGAAGCTCTGCTTTTACAAGCATAGCGTCGATTTTGTCCGAGCGTGTATATGTCAGCTTTATTTCACCCTCAAAGGAACTGTCTTTTATAACATATTCTTCGTACCCGTTTACATATCTTGCAGTTATATTGCTCATTTCATCAAGCCATTTTCCGTCCTTTATGCCAAGAAACATATGAGCAAAACGGAAAAAGCTTGTGCCTGTACCCGCATTTGACAATACCAATTTCGGTCTGTCGCCGAGATAATAGATATATCTGAACGAGGTTTCGCCATTATCGTTTGTATGCGCCGCATATATAGGGCGCGTATAATTCTTGTTTCCGTTGTCAATCTCAAAACCGCCGTCAACAGGCTTGTATGTAAACGGATTTTTTGTAACTACAACCTTTAAGCTGCCTTTTATATCAGCAGTTGAAGCGGTAACAGTTATAGTCTGTTCTGTTGCTGTGCTGTCTGCTGTTACTGCCGCACTTGCGCTGTCAAAAGTTATACCGTTACTGTCATATGTTTCCATACTCCAAGAAAAGTCAGTATTCTTAATTTCAACGCCCTTTTGGTCGTATGCTTTTGCGGTATATGTAAAGCTCTTTGTTCCGCTTTTCGGTATTTCTATTGACATATCACCGTCTACGGCGATTTCTGATAATACAGGCTTATATACTCTTACTGTCTTGCTTGCGGTTATATCGCCTGATGTTGCCTTAATTATAACGTCGCTGTCGCTGTTTACTGCGGCTGTCAGCACCCCGTTTTCAAAGGTTATACCGTCTGTCGTATTTTCAGCGTTCCAGCCGCTTAATTCCTCTGACGGCATTTCCACTCCGTATTGGTCAAATATTTTTACCGTATAGGTTTCGCTTACCTGCGACGCTGTTTGCAGCATATCCGCTCCGATTATTTCTATTTTAGAAGCAGTCATTTTATATGTTTCTATTTCTTCTGAAATAGCATAAATACCCGGATTATCTTCTAAGGCAGCCTTTACCTTAAAAGAGCTTGCCGTTGCTGATGAAGTTGAAGAAATAACGCCTGTGTTTTCGTCTATGATTATTCCGCTATCGTTTAATGCTGTTTCATCAGTATTTAAAAGCGACCATTTAAGCGGTATTCCATACGCTTCGCTGCCTGCCTTGTCATAGCACTGAGCATAAAATTCTGTTGTTACAGAACCGCTGTTCGGTATCGGCAATCTGCTTGCAGGATTTATAAGACTTACAGACGCCGCTGAGCCGGCCTGCGCTATCGTGATTTTTGCGCTGTCATACTCCGAACCGTCATAGCTTAAAAGTCTTACGTTATATTCGCCTGCGTCTGCTTCGGAGCTTACAGTTAAAACGCCTGTCGCAGGATTTAATGTTATGCCTGTCGGTAAATTCTCCTGTAAACTTTCTGTATCATCTGAATTATAAAGCTCAAACTTTACTAATTCTTTTGACAGCGGTTCATAGCTTGATAAATCAACGCCGTTAAACGAAGCCGCTGCGACAAGATAGTTTACTGTTTTTGTTGTTCCCTCGGCGGGAATAGAAACCTTGCTTATATCGTCTGTTACTCCGATAGTAACCTCCGTCGGCGCAGGTTTATATACTTTCATATTTCTGACGTCAACCGCGCCGGAGCGTATATCGCTTTCGCCGTTTACTTTGTTTGTAACATTAAATTGTGAAAATATAGACTGAGTTAAGTTTCTAATTACTTTTTCAGACTTGGTCGCCTGTACTTTCTCGTCTGTATCTGCCGCCTTAGTGTAAGCAACCATACTTGTTGTTCCGTTGGCAAGAAATTTTATATTGTACCACTTGTTTGCTTCTGCGCCCTGATACATTGTTTCATAACTGCTCGGATTACCTATTTTTGTCTTAATTTTTTCACCGTCGAATATTACCGTAGGTCCGAGCTTTGAGCCGCCGTACAACTCTACAACACCCGAATTTCCATCCGCAAATCTCACGTCAAATTCTGCAACATATATGCTGCCACCTGCAAGAGTGCTGTCAACCTTTCGTGTAACCTTTTGTTCTGTGTCTACGGCTGTATAGCGCATATATGGAATTTCCTCGTCGGTTAAGATTTCCATATTTTCTGTCTTGCCCGTCCACTTGTTATTTTCCGATGTAAAATCTTCGTTCAGATACACCTGCAATTCTTCTGCACTTACATTCAATGCAGCAGTTGGAATAAACGCACATATCATCTGCAACGATAATACAGCGGATAAAATACGTTTTAATGCTTTTGCTTTCATAGGTCTGCCTCCTTAAATTATTTCTTAAATTTATTGTTAATTTAATTATACAATATTCATTTTGCTTTGTATATGTCAAAATACTGCATATTTTATGATAAATTCACGCATTTTTATATTGCGTTGATTTCCGCAATATGATATACTAAAAGCAGGGGGTGAGCGTATGAATAAAACTATCCGATATTCTTCGTTTGAAAATAAATTTGAGGTGATATACAGGAATGAAATTCCGACTGTTCTAATGCCGCCGCATACGCATAATGCGATTGAATTATACATAAGTCTGACGCCGCTATCAAATATACTGCTCGGCGATACTGTAATGCCGCTTAAAGAAAATTCGCTGCTTATAATACCGTCATATTGTATTCATCAGTTTACACAACTTCCTGACTGTGAGTATGAGCGATATATTATAACTATCAGTACGGAATGGCTTGAAAATTTTATAGCGGACAATAAAAGATACAGCTATTTTACTGATACAAAAAAACCTATCGTTATTACTCTTGATGATAAACAAAAAGCATTATTGCTTAATCGTATGCAGGATTTTATCGCCTGTAAAAACAACGATACCTTTTCTGAAATATCAATATTTTTTGATATTCTGAAAATTATAGACGGATTGATTTATACTCACGCTGAAAATGACGAGGTGGAAAAGAGAGTTACAGGAACGCAGCAAACGGTAAATCAGATTATTAAGTACATAAATGCTCACCTTACAGAGAATATTCATCTTACGGATATTGCAGAAAAGTTTTATTTAACACCTAATCATATATCAAGAATATTTAAAAAGCATACGAATACGCAAATAAGCAATTATATTATTTTGCAGAGAATGACAAAGGCAAAACAACTTTTTCGTGAGGGATTTACAGTTGCGGAAGCGCAGATAGCAACAGGATATTCAAGCTATGAACATTTTTTCCGTACTTTCAAAAAGAATGTCGGTATGACACCAAAGGAATATATAAATGCTTATTATAATCGCGAATAAAAATTTTTTGAATTATTTAAAAACAACCACCCGCACATCATGGGTGGTTGTTCCGCTCTATATCTTATTTCATTAAAACCCATTCCGCCATTGCTTTACCGACTGACTTACCAACCTCGTTATATGCGTGTTGATTATAATGGTATTGGTCTATCATATCAGCAATATATCCCTCAAAGCTGCCAGCTAAAATAAAGTTATCATTATTCTCGCACAATGCAGTTTGCGCATTTCGTATTACAGCATAGCGTTCATCATAAGCCTTAGCCGAAAGACTGCCGCTGCCGTTTGGATAATCTACATAGTTATAGTGTCCTGTCTGCACCAAAAAACAAACTTCTGCGCCGTGCTGTTTAAATGTGTCAAATAAATCAATCGTATTTTGTGTATATACCGACGCTGAAATATCAGTGTCGCCGTCAGTTTCAAATTGTGCCGACTTTATCCTCATTAAATCCAAATGGCTCGGTAATAGGTACAAGCATTTCAGAATTACTTACCGCTTTATATTCAAAACCTGCTTTTTCATCACACAATGTTGCATTTGCTACATTACCTCGTCCTGACATATTAGACTGTCCAGCGAAAACTATAACATCAACAGTTTTATTAACTTTAATCATAAAAACACCTCTGTTTTTAATATTAAATATATTTCTAACATAATTTAATTAAAAACTCTATAAAATATTGAATTTTATATTGAAAAGGTTGTTATTTCAAATTTTTTTTCGTTTAACATATATAGAGGGTAAAATAGTGGTTTTTTGCTACCAGCAAGCACAGCGAGTGTAGCCACACTCACGATTTTTTGTTTGCTATATGCGTAGCAAAAGCAACAAAAAATATTTTGGGAACATATCCCAAACCCAGATAAAAAACGGAGGTAATAAAATGGCGAACAGAAAAAGAAAAATGGTACTTAGATGTCCTGTAACAGAAGAAGAAAGAAAGCTGATTGAACAGAAAATGGCATTATTACATACCGACCAAATCGGAGCATATTTAAGGAAAATGGCGATTGACGGTTTAATTATTTATACTGATACATCTAACATCAAGGAGTTTACGCAAGAGTTACAGGCTATCGGACGGAATGTAAATCAGATTGCAAGGCGTGTAAACGCTTCCGGCTCCGCCTATGATGAAGATATTGCGGAAATTAAAGAGAGGTTAAAAGAGATATGGCATATACAAAGACGCATTCTATCACAACTACCCTAAAAAAAGCCATTGACTATATTTTAAATCCCGAAAAAACTGATGATGAATTGTATGTATCTTCGTTTGCCTGTTCGTCCGATACAGCCGATATTGAATTTGAATGGACGCGTAACAAAGCAAAAATGGATAAGGGAAACAGTTTAGCGCGGCACTTGATACAATCATTTGCTCCGGGTGAAACCACGCCCGAACAGGCTCACGAAATCGGATTGAAATTAGCGGAAGAAGTTTTAGGCGGCAAATACGAATTTGTCATAAGTACGCATACCGATAAAAACAGTATTCATAATCACATCATTTTCAATTCCGTTAGTTTTGTCGATTATAAAAAATATCATTCAAACAAATATACATATCGTAATATTCAGCGGACAAGCGATAGGATATGTAAGGAATACGGATTATCGGTTATTGTTCCGAATACAGATAACAGGAGTAAAAACACCAAGTATGAGAATAAACCGACAAGCTGGAGGGCGAAACTGAAAACCGAGATTGACAAGATAATTCCGCAAGCGAAAGATTTTGAGGATTTTTTACGGCTTATGGAATTACAGGGCTATGATATAAAACGAGGTCAATATATATCTGTTCGCGCCAAAGGTCAGGAACGGTTTATACGCTTAAAGGCTCAAACGCTGGGCGAAAGATACAGCATTGAGGGAATTACAAAACGGATTGAAAAATCACGCAGACGCAAGCCGATTATTCGTGATAACCGTATCAGTCTTATTATTGATATTCAGAATTGCATTAAGGCGCAGGAAAGCAAAGGGTATGAGCATTGGGCTAAAATCAATAATCTAAAACAGGCTTCAAAAACTCTTAACTTCCTGACCGAACATAATATATCAAGCTATGCGGAATTGGAAAGCAGAATTGAGGAAATGCGCCGCAACTTTGATGATACAGCCGACAAGCTGAAATCTACCGAAAGCCGCCTGAACAATATAAATATTTTACGAAAGAATATAAGCACATATAGAGCGCTTCGTCCTATATATGAGGAATACACCAAAGTAAAAGATAAAGCGAGGTTCGAGAAACAGCACCAGAGGGAAATTATTTTATTCAAGGCAGCACATAAGTATTTATCCGAAACATTGACAGACGGAAAACTGCCGGCTCTTGAAACCGTAAATACTAAGAGAATGGAACTTGAAGAACAAAAGCAAAAATTATATGCCGATTACAAAACAGCAAAAAAGGAATTATCGGAAATTGATGTTGTAAAAGCGAATGTTGACACTATGCTGAATGTTCCGCAGAAACCCGAACAGACAAGGGAAAATCAAATAGAATAACAGTTCGGCATTTTATACAGGTTATAAAAAATATTTTGTGGACTTTTCCGGCTGGGCGCGCGTGTATAGAAGTGATATAATTAGTATAGAGAAAATATATTTAATTTCAAGGAGGTTTTCACTATGAAAAAGAAAATTATCACTCTAACACTAATTGCCGCATTGTCGGCGTCAGCAACAACGGCGTTTGCCGCTCCCGTTCCAAGAGAGAGCGCACCGATGGACGCGACAGAGGCACAAATCCAAATCACCGAAAATATTATAGGTGATATTCTTGACGAGGTGCAGGCTGGAAATCTCGGTTACACATTAGCCGCCGGATATGCGAATACAAAAATCCGTAAGGCTGTAATGGCAAATCAGACAGACGGCAACGGTTACGGTATCTTATCACCAATCGCGCAGAACGCAATCCGCATTATGCGTGATAGACAGTTAAGACCTGACGCATACGCGCAAGCAGAGGAAGAATTAAAGGTATTGCTTGCAGATGTAATTACAGCGGTTCAGAACGGTATGGATATGGACGCCGCAACAAAAGAGGCATACGCTAAAATCTATCAATCCGTCAATCCGAATTTCAACTACGACGAGCAATTTTCACTTGATACCTGTTACCGCGATATTCCCGCTGTCGGAATGGAAAAGTTTACAGTTGCAAGAAAATTGTTGTTGGAAGCTCAACAATAAAGATTATCACTATTACAAGAGGAAGCATAGCCCACGCGGTTATGCTTCCGTTTTCATAATCAATAATCAAGCGGCTTTATTTCAAGTACGAATTTAATAGGTTCAGTATATCTAATACAATAATTCCCGTATTTTTCGTAATGTTCCCAATTACCTAATTTTAAATGCTGCAATTCTTCATTATCGGTTTTGATAAATGATATGTTAGACGTCCAGCGTTCCACTGTTGGTAATTCATCAACATATATTTCTTTACCGCCCATTATTGCGCTCGGAAGGTCTATACTTAAAATAACAAATCCCGCTAACGCTATACCGCCAATAATTATTAGTGCGGCAAGGTCGCCTTTTTCAATATTTTCATAATATACTTTTTCCTTTACCCATATATAAATACCAATCGCTGTTAAGACAGCAAGAGAAATAATTAACAAAATCCAATATGCCATAATAATCCCTCCTCATTTACGGCGCACAATTTCCACAAGGGGAATACCCCTCGTTTACCGCGTCGGCTCGGCTTGTGAACTCAATGCGGTTTTTCTCTGCTGGAAGTGTCCGGCAATCAGGCCTATGGAATTTCTTTGAGTTTTTATTGCCGATATAAATTCCCTCGTCATATTCTGCCGCCGTTTCATTCGTTTGTATATTCTCATTCTTTGCGGTGGTAACAGTTATGTTATCGCCGTCGCTTTTCATAATTATATCGCCTTGTAAATCTGTTCTGTACACTTGCACGTCCGCGTCCCTTAAACGGCTCAAAACGGCTTCTGTCGGGTGTCCGTATGAATTACCCTTACCAACTGAAATAACAGCGTATTCAGGCATTACCTCGCGTAAAAACGGATATGATGTTGATGTGTCCGAGCCGTGATGGCCGACTTTGAGGACGTCCGATTTTAATAATCCTTTATCTAATAGTGTTTGTTCTTCCTCGCGCTCCGCGTCGCCTGTAAACAAGAAAGATTTATTTTTATGCGTTATTTTAAGAATGATTGATGTATTATTGAGATTATCCGCATTATCAGGGCAAGCAAGGATTTCTACCCTTGCGCTTCCGAGCGAAAAGCTCTCATAATTTACAGGGTGTATTATTTCAGTATTTTGGTCTACCGCCTTTTGCTTGAAATTCTGATATGCCTTGCTGTCCGACTCCGCAGGCGGAGCGTATATTGCACCAACGGGCATTACGGAAAGCGGCGCGGATAAACCGCCGACGTGATCCTCGTGCGCGTGGGTGCATACCATACTGTCTATATTATCAATATTCAGCTTTTTAAGGTAAGCGACAATCAAGCTGCTGTCTGCAACATTTCCGCCGTCAATAATCATTGTATCATCTTCACATTGTAATATTGCCGCGTCCGCCTGTCCCACATCAACAAAATGTACGGTCAATTCTGATATGGGTTGTTCGGTAGGTTCGGCGGTTATTACAGGTGTGGGCGCAACAGTGAGCGGCTGCGTTGTAGGCTCTGCCGTACAAGCGGTTAATACACATATAATACTTAGCAGTAACGAAACAATTATATTTTTTTTCATATCAAATTACACTCCTTATATGCTTTTTTATTGTTATTGATGTTCTTATTTTAGCTATTATACCATATCCATAATGGAAAATAAAGAGAAAATATGATATTGATAATAGGTTTATTTATATTTTCAATTATCCATAATGTTATAATACCGCCCCGAATATATTATAATATTTACATACAGTTATGTTGCGAGGGAGGCTTAAACTATGGATAATAAAGAAGATAACAATATTGTATTTGTAAAAATCGGTCAGCGAATACAATATTACAGACAAAAGGCGAATTTAACGCAAGAGAAACTTGCTGAAAAGATAGGTTTATCACCTAATCATTTATCAAGAATAGAAGCAGGTCGCCATAATCCATATTTTGAAACAATAATGTTAGCCGCCAAAGAATTAGATGTACCTATTGACGCATTTCTGGAGGACATAGAAGATAATCAAATAAATACATTTTTACGGATAATGAAAGATGATATTTCATCACTAAGTAAAAATCAGTTAGAGATGTTAAAACGGTATATTGAGTTAATAAAGGATTTTGACTTTTAACTAAAATAAAAAAGACGGAGTGCAGCCGCAATATACGGTTACACTCCGTCTTAAAATGTAGAAATTTTTAAGCGGTTTTTTTAGGGTAAGAATAAAAGTATATTACCCTGTCATTTTCAAAGGAAAAAATGCTTGATTTTATGCGATTTTTAAGGCTTAAAATTTCTACTCTCATATCTCTTTTTTCGGATATAATCAGCCTTTTGTTTATTCCACACGATTTTTCGGCATTTATCACAATATTTTGAATTGCGTCCTGTCGGCGTATATTCATTACCGCAAACTGTACATTTTTTCCTGTTCTTCGGCTTCATCAGCCGTATGTATAAATCGTTATCATTCGGCAATACCGCTGTTCTGAACCATTTACAATTAAGGGAATAAGAAATACTTTGAGGGCAGATGCAAGGCTCGCCGTCGTCAAGTAAAATACAATTCCCGTCAAAATAGTTGCAGCATTGATTTTTTATAAGCGCCTTACACCGACGCGCCTGTTCAGGCGTCATTCGTATAATATCACTCATAGCGTTTCCTCACGCGGCTTTTTCTGCGGCTGCTGTTCGGATTTTGGGCGTTCATTGGAAATAGCCCTTAACTGTTCCTTAATTGACGGCTTTTTATCAGTATTATTGATAATTCCGTTAGCTTGATTAAATTTCTCGTCTGAATATCCCTGTTCATATTCAACAGATGTTACTCGATATTCAGACGGAATATATATGGTATTACCCTCATATACCTTTTTAAAATCTGTACAACCGGGTTTTAGATATACACCGTTTATTAGCTTTCCGCCCTCGCTGCGTTCCGTTTCCATAGCATAGGCTTCTAAATCGAAGTATTCGCATAATTCACCCAAAATAATGTCTTTGTCTAAAAGCATATTGCGCCCCAAGTCGTCATAATCAGAAATTTCGTGCCAAACATCATAATACTCGGTATTATAAGTAAGATTTATTGCGTCTATTACATTTTTACATTTGCCCGCTTCAAGTGCTATTTGAAAGACAGCCATTTCTACATCTTCCAATGCCGATATACGCATAGCAAGATAATTTAGCGCGTCAACACTCTCGTATTGACTAAAACACTTTTTCAAATCATCATTGCCGCAAGCGTAATCATCAAAAAAGTATGTGTCGGGACTTGCATTTTCAGACAAGCCTATTTCCGCAAAGGTTCGTTTGACGGTTTCCGCGTCAGACGGAAAGTATAGCCAAGCGCCGCTTGTTTCCTTGTTTCCGTTGTCATATTCAAAGCTATTGACGATAAACGCCTTAAATATATAGTCGCTCATATTATTCACTCCTTTTTCGGTTATTTGTTTTTTAGACGGTTTAATTTTGTATTCTGGCGGTATATTTTCAACAACACCGTTATATTTGATTTTGAAATCAGTAGATACTCTTTCCAAATAAACATCACTTAAAAAATAACCGCCATTACGCTCGGCGTAATCTTTTCCGTATGCTGCATAATCAATATAATCCGCCAAATCACCAATAACCCCAACGTCAAATCCCTGTTGTTCTGCAATATACGAGCCAACATTTTCCCAACTGTACATATTATAAACAAGATTATAACAATCTATATTATGTGCAAGATTTATAATGCTCGCTATATTTGCAGTATGTTCCTTTGTTTCAATAACTGCGTCAAATGTATTGCGTTCTGTTTTATTCATTCCACCTAATAGGACAGAAAGGTAATTTAATTCATCAATAGCCGCTTTTTTGGGGAATACCGTTTCATTATCACCACTTTTATATATATAATCATCAAAGAAATATGTATCAGGACTTGCATTTTCGGATAGTCCTATTTTGGCAAGGGTATTTTTGACAGCTTCCGCGTCTGTCGGGAAATACAGCCAAGCACCGCTTGTTTCCTTGTTTCCATTGTCATATTCGGAACAGTTGACGATAAAGGCTTTAAATATATAATCGCTCATATTATCATCTATCCTCCATATCAATATCAGGTTCAAGCTCCAGCTTAGAAAATTCATCATTCGTCATACGCTCCAGCTTGTCAATAACCGTTTCCGTAATTTCCTTTAATTCCATATCTTCAATGTATGGAACAGAAAAGCGGAGCTCTTTTAAAAGCTCCGCCTTATCAGATGTATCATAAATACACATCAAATTTATTTCGTCCTGTGAAAATGTCATAGTGAAATATCCTCCTTTTTTGGTGTTTTCGATTTTGTCGGTTCTGATTTATCCTTATTTTCCGCAAGCTGCTTTTTGATTGACGGCTTTTCCTCTGAACGCTCTTTTATAATGGCATTGTACAATTCCACATCAAACAAAGTTCCTTTTCCCATTCCGTAATCAAAGGCAAGTTCCATAGCGTCAATCACGCCTTTTTTTTCGTCTTGTGTCATTTTAACTAACTTTTCCTTAACAGCGCGGGCGGTTAGTCTGTCAATATACTTTGAAATATCGCCGCATTTCAGCTTTTCGAGCCGCTTATGTTCGCACGATAGAGTGAATTTCAATTCTTCACTTGCGGAAACATCATCAGGATTTACAGAAACATTTATAACGTGATTAAAATGCTTCGTATAATCCAATTCATAGAGATTACCTATAACGCAGTCCGTTTTTAAATCCTTAACTTCAATGGCATAAGCGAGAATTTTATCGTCTGTCTGTTGTCCGTAAAATTTCCAAGCGTTATGTGCAAAGGTATCTTTTGTGAAAACCTCGCTTTCACGAAAACAGTATGTACCCTTTGGACGCGACATAAACAGTAGTCTTTTTTTGTCGGGATTATTGCTTACAGCGGCTTTACTCATTGTTTTTATGTCATATTCAAAATCGTTTTTATAATAATCCGTATTCGTATTCATTATCTGACGCAGAACATAGACTAAATTTACATTCTCAAACTTCTGCATAGCTTAAACCTCCAACGCTGCGCTTTTAACCTTTTCAGATTTTTTCGACTGTTTATCCGCCTGCGCCTTTGCTTCTGCCAACTGCTTTTTGATAGACGGCTTTTTCTTAGACGGCTCCTTTTTGGTAGGCGTTTTGTCTTTCTTAACTTTTTCCGCTTTATTTGCCGCGATAATATCCATAATAGCGACAGGTTCGCCGCTTTTCGCCTTTGCTTCAAGCTCGTCAATGGTAGGCGTATCTTTGGAATTGTCCTCCGGCTCAAATACTTTTGCGCCGTCCGCCGCGTCCGCTTCGGATAAATCGGTAAAATCATCATTACTGATATTCTGCTCTTTATCCTTGTTAAGCTCTGCAAGCTGTTCATCAATGCCGGATATAATTTCATCAGCCATTTTCTGAATTGTTGCAAGCGAGCTTTCCAATTCGGGCGCTTCCTTGCTGCTGCTCCAGCCTGCAACATATCCGAATGTATAGTCGGAAGTATCAAGACCGTAACGCATACATACTGTAAATGCGACGCTTTCAGCTTCAACCTCTCTTGTATGACTGTCCTTGCGTTCCTCCGGAGGAATATCCTTTAATTCCTCATTTGAAATATCGTGTAATTTTGCATGCGCGACTTCGTGTATTGCCGTTTTCAGCGTTTGAAGCTCGCTCATATTTTCCTGAATGGCAATCCTTTTTTCCTCGCGATGAAAATATCCTTTTGCGCCGCCCTCAATATTTTCAAAGGCTATCGGAACAGGGGATATTTTTTCAAGCGCCTTAAACATATTTTCATAATTCATTACATCACCCTGCAACTCATCAACTCCAAGCTGGGGTAACGGTTCGCCGTCCGTCTGCGATACATCAAATACGGTTGTAACCTTATATGAGGGAATAGTAACGTCAATATTTTGTGTAAGCGGTTTTCCTGCTGCGTCATACATAGGTAAATGTGTGATTTTATCAAGTAATGGGATTTCCTGCTGCGTCTTATACGGCGACGGGGCAATAATGCTTATACCCGTTTCGCCGCGCTTCACCTGACGTTTAAAATTCTTCTGCCACGCACCGTAACCGGCTACCATAGCCGCGTCGGGCTTCTGCATTAGAATTAAAAGAGTATTGCGGAAACTGTACTTATGGAATTTTGACATCACCGACAAATATTCCTTGTACTTATCGCTTGTGAACACATCTTTTATGCCCTCTTTCAAAATATCCGTTATTTCCTTTAACTTGTCTTTATGGTTTTTGCCTGTAAGTTTTATCGACTTTGCGCTGCTTTTCGGCGGCTCGGCGGTCTGTACCGCTGTTTGACGCATGCCGATAGCGTCAGCGTCAATATTTTTATCTGCCATTATATCAACCTCCTTGTTTTTCGTTATAATATCGGACAGCGGTTGTTCCCACCGCCGTCCGAAACCTCTTACAATCGTATTGTCATTTGCATTATTCGCCCTGAACATTTCAAGAGTATCAAAGCCCTTGTTAAAAAGCGACGGTGCGCTTGCTGGTACAATAGGCGCAAAATGAATTATTCCGTCCTTGTAGTCTTTGCCTGTTCCAACCCAGCCGCGTACAAACCGGTCAAAATCTTCTCTGACGCCAATTTTGTGATGTTCTTCCGCGTGGCTGTAAAATATAGCGTTGCTTGAATACTGAACACCTAAAAGCAGCGTTCCCGTTTGTGGACTATACATAAAACGGCGGTTTTTAATATCCTGCATATCGAAATATTCCGTGTTCGTGTCTATGTTCATAAGCCCCCGCACAATCTCAATTTTTCGCTTCAATTCCTATCCACTCCGTCAAATTCCAGATTAAACTGCGCATATCTGTTGTATAGGCATATCATAGTGAAATATCCTCCTTTACCGGTTTTGATTTTTCAGACTGTTTATTTATTTGTTCTTTTGCTTCCGCCAACTGCTGACGAATTGACGGCTTTTGTTCTGAACATTCTTTGACAATATGGGTATCTCTCGGAATAGCGCTAATACGGTATTCATCAGGAATATCATCACGATTGCCGCTGTATATCTCGTTGAAATCACTTTGATTACATACAATATAACCGTAATCAGTAAACATACCGTTTTCATTTAGCGCCGTATCGCTTCCGTACTCTTTATAATCAATGTAATTTTCCAATGCTTTCAGTGTGTTCATATCATAACAGCCCACTTCATTGATAAGGTAATATCCCAAATCATACTCGTCTGTAATACTCGGATATACCTCGTAGCAATCAAGATTTTCAGTTAGATTTATTAAATCCTTTACACTGTCCGAATGTTCACCCATTTTAACGATAGCCTTAAAATGCTGCACTTCCGAGCCCGACATTTCATCTAATCTGCCTGCGAGATAATTTAATTCGTCAAGGCTCTCATATTCGCTCAACATATCATATATCCCGTCAATATAACAATCATAGTCTGTAATAAACCATTCCTCATACGGCGAACCGAATACATCTTTTGAGCCTATGCCTATACGCCTAAATACATCTTGCATTTCATCAGGAGTAACAGGGAACTTTACCCATTCGCCTACTAAATATCCCTCGTTATATTTTCCAAGATTAGTAACAAAGGCGGCCAAGTGAAAATCCGGTGTGATTTCTGTATCTGCCATATATCAACCTCACTTTCCGTCAAATTCCAGCCTGAAATGTACATACTTATCGTTGCTGTCGATTAAAACCACGTCCGCGTCATAGGTGCTATCCTTTTTCTCGGAATACAAGCCTTTTACCTTTGTTCTGCCTTTTGCGAGCAAATCTGCCGCAATTTTCTTTGTAATCTCTTTTCGCTTATTCGTGAAAAACCTGTCATTTTTCCACATAACGAATTTACAGCTTTTATTAGCGCAATAAAAGTTATTTTTACTTTCGTGTACGTCTGAACCACAACGGGGACATATACCGATAACCTCACGCGGCGCACGGAATATCGCTCTGTCCTCGTCTGTGATGAATGAATATGTTTCAACAAGTTCTTTTGTCAAATCCTCAATTCCTTTCATAAACTGCTCCGGCGGGTAATTGCCCTTTGCAATCTCGGCAAGGTTATTTTCCCAATCGGACGTTAGAATAGGTGATGTGAGTTTTTCAGGAAGAACACTGACAAGACTTATTCCGTTATGAGTTGCAACAATAGACTTGCCCTTGCGTTCCGCAAATCCCGTCTGTACCAGCTTTTCTATAATCGCCGCCCTTGTCGCCGGCGTTCCCAAGCCCTTGCGTTCCGCTTCGTCCGTTGTTTCGGCGGCTCCCGCTGTTTCCATTGATGATAATAATGTGTCCTCCGTAAACGCTTTCGGCGGTGAGGTATAACCCTCTTTGACTTCTGATGAAACGGTAACGGTTTCGCCTTTTGTGATACAAAATACATCTTCGGCGCGGTCTGTGTCCGAATGAATATATCTTTTAAAAAGCTGTTCGATATTTTTCCAGCCCTCAAATAAAATGATTTTACCCTTTGCCGTAAACTGTACGCCGCCGCACTCCAAAACTGCGGTAATCGTTTCATACTCATACGGGGAATTAACCGCACATAACAGCTTGCACATAATAAGGTGAAGTATATTACTTTCGCCGTTTGGTATTTCCGCCAAGCTGATATTTTCAATTTCTGCCGTCGGAATAATAGCGTGGTGGTCTGATACCTTTTCATTATTGAATAAGCAGAATGTATCAGGCTTAAAATCCGTACAGTTTGAGAACGGCGCGAATTTTGACGCTATATGAACGATTTTAATTACTGTATTGTGCATATCGTCCGTTAAATATCTGCTGTCGGTTCTCGGATATGTAATCAGCTTTTGTTCATAAAGCGATTGAGCATAGTCAAGCGTCTGTTTCACCGTATATCCAAATATTCGGTTTGCTTCGCGCTGTAATGTTGTGAGGTCAAACAGTTTCGGGGCGCCTGTTTTCTTTTTCTCTTTAACTGCACTAACACAAACGGCCTGCCTTTCGTGGCAAGCCGCTTGTAAATTCTGCGCTTCGTCTTTGTCGGAAATCTTATCGCTGACAGCCTTAATATTACCGCCGTCAATTTCAACGGTATAATATTTTTCTTTTTTGAACATTGAAATTTTGCTGTCCCGTTCTGCTATCATAGCAAGGGTAGGCGTCTGTACGCGCCCTATATTCAAATGCTTTCTATACAGTGATGTAAACAGCCTTGTTGCGTTTATACCGATAATCCAATCGGCTTTTGCGCGGCATAAAGCGGAATTATAGAGATTATCATACTCGCGTCCGTCTTTAAGGTTATTAAATCCCTCGCGGATTGCGCTTTCCTCCATTGAGGAAATCCATAAACGGAAGTACGGTTTTTTGCAGCCGCACATATTATATACAAATCTGAAAATTAATTCGCCCTCGCGTCCCGCGTCGCACCCGTTTATAACTTCGGTTATGTCGTTTCGGTTCATTAAACCGCTGACAACCTTATATTGATTTTCCTTGCCTTTGTTTATGGCAAACTGCCACTTTTCGGGCAGGATAGGTAAATCCTCATATTTCCATACCGCGTATTTTTCATCATACGCCGCCGCGTCCGCCAAGCCTGCAAGATGACCGATACACCAAGTAATGATATATCCGTTTCCCTCAAAATATCCGTTTTTCTTAGCGGTTATGTTTAAAGCCTTTGCGTAGCTCTGGGCTACTGACGGCTTTTCCGCAATTACTAATTTCATTTATATATCGTCCTCCGTTTCATCTTCTGTATATGTATCGTCCTCGTTTTCGGTTTCCTCGTCCTCGCCGTCGGTAAATTCAAAATCTTCCAAATCGGGGGCGTTTTCCATATTCTTTTTGGGAAGATAAACCTTAAAATAATATATACCCAGCCCACCGATAGCCGCAATAGCAATCAGAATAAGCATTATATTTGAATTGCCTGACTTTGATTTATCGGTTTTCGGTGCGGTTTCTGTCTTGCCGTCCGGCTCCGCTGACGGCGACGCCTGCGCCTGCGGCGTAGGGCTTGCTTTTACTGCTGCGGATACTGCCGCGCTGTTTTCCTTTGCAAGCGCTTCGAGGTCGGATATATCAACCTTATTCAAGAAATATACATTATCGTTTACATTCTGCTTGTCGATAACGATAAAAAATACGCTGCCGTCCTTTGCGGTTACGCTTATAAACTGCAATTTATCACTGTCGGAAATGTTGTCTACAACGTGCCCCGCGCCTGCGGTTGATATGGTACGCGACGGCTTCGGTGTTTCCGTTGCCGCCGGCGCTGCCGCTGTACTGTCATAGTTTGCGTGTGCGGTTATTCCGCACATTCCGCCAAAGCATAATAAAGCTGCTGATAATATCGCAATAATTTTATTCTTCATTCGTGCCGTCCTCCTGCTGCTCGTTTTCTTCAATAGCCTTTAATTCCTCCTCGTACTCGTCGGGAAGAAGAACATCACCCTTTGCATACGCGCTTAAAAGTACGGTAAGCTGGGGAGTGCTGAGCTTAACAGCCTTAACGAGATTTACAATCTGCAAATTCTCGGCTTCGACTTTCTGCGCTTCAAGATTGCGTAATTTCTGCTGATACTCGCTTATCTTCGCTTTTGTTCTTGTAATATCCTTTTCAATTTTTTCAAGTGTTGCCATAATTAAAATACCTCCATAATTTTAAATTAAATTTTTTTCATATCTTATTTTCATTTCCTGCGGATATAAAGGAACGGGAGGCTTTCGCGCTCCCGTCCACTGTTTGCCGCCCGCAAGTCCGGCACATTCCCAGCCAGCCGCTTTTAAGCTGGCGCCGCTTTCGCTTTCGAGAATGTATGTTATGATTTTTTCGTAGCCCATAGCCTTAGCCGCTCTTGCCGCCGCTGAATATAAGAAGCTGCAAGCGTTCTTTATTCCAAGAGTACAAAGGCGGTTGACTTCAAGCGTCTTTCCGTTATCAAGATAACGGCTAACAGGGCGCCCGACAATAACCACACCTACAAGCTGACCGTTTAATGAACAGCCGATAGAGAATTTATGTCCAGTTACTCTTTTATGGTGTCGGTGGAATAACTCTACAAATTCATTTGCCTTAGCAAGAGAAACAGGTGTAAGTTTGAGCATATCAACCGCCCCCAAGTCTGCCAAAGGCGTAAAAATGCGAGCTCCAATAGGAACTATCAATACTTGCGTACTGAATAGGGTTGCCGCAATGTATCATCATACCGTTACCGACAAATATTCCGACGTGGGTTACAGGCTCGCCCGCGTTATATGTACCTGTAAAAAATATAATGTCGCCGGGTTTTGCGTCCGCTCTTGACACAACCGCGCATTGATTAAAAATACCCTGCGCTGTTGTACGGGATAGAGGATATACGCCTGACGCCTGATACACCCAGCATACAAAACCTGAACAGTCAAAAGATGTTGACGGACTGCTGCCGCCCCATACATACGGATAACCTAAGTATTTTTCGGCTTCCGTTATAAGACGTCGGAATGTCGCGTCGTTTAACGCTTCGCCGGGTATGGTATAGCTCGGCGGCGCTGCCGGATTGGAATAAATATCGTCCGCAAACAAGTAATCTCGGTTGCCCTTGCTTTCAAGATATATACCGTATAATTCCCGCTGGTCGTCCGTAAAGTTCGTATTTGCAAGCATAGTAATATTCTTGTTTACAAGCGTAACATTGAGTATTTTATATTCCTTTTCGTTTCCCTCGTCGTCCGTTCTTGTTTCCGTTTGTGATGTAAGCGTCAATATATATTGCTGTTCAAATAAATCATCAAGCGGCTGTTTTACATCATTAAAAGTAAAATCCATATATAACGCTGTGAGGTAGGAAATGAGCTCATACGGATTATGGCCTATCTGCGCCAAATCGTAATTATATTCGTCATAACCTCCGTAATCGCGTTCAATATTATTTATCTCACTCTGTAAACCGCTTTCAAGGTCTTTGTAATAATTTTCAGCCGCGTATATATCCGCGTCCTCCGCAAAGTATGACGATACCATAATTGAATTAAAGCCCGTTGTACCCATAACCGCGCAAGATGAAATTGTAGTTGCTATCCAAGCAATTATTAAAGCAATAGCAAGAATGACGCCGAATACCTTTTTATGACGCTTTATAAACTCCACAATGTACACCGTAACGTCCTTTGTGGTCTTTGCGGCGCGTTTTGCCTGTTTCGCGCTCTGTTCGGCTCGCTTCGCCTGCTGATATTTCTTTTTAATCTGCTTTTTTTGGAGGAATTTCCTCAAAGCTGATTTTTTCTTGAAATCGGGATTATCAGCAAGCGTCTTTTGAACAAAGGCCTTTGCTTCCGCTTTTTCTGCCCTGAATTGCAGACGTGCCGCTTTTTTATACGGCGCGTTTTTGCGGTTTTGGATAATCATTCGCCCTTTACGGTTTCCAAACCGCAAAAGACTTTCCGCTTTCTGCTCCGTCTTATGCGCGGCTTCAACGCCTGTATTTTCGTTTTCGTGTTCGCCCACTTTGGAATGAGCCTTGTTTAAGACGGTCATACCCGCTATACCCGCCGCATTTTTTACGGGGGAACGGTGGTATATATCGGATTGAGGCTTAATCTCTTTTTCAAATTTCAGACGGGTTTTAGCTTTCTTTTTCTGCTCGTCATAAACGCGCTCTTTCTTTATTTTGCGCTTATGAGGTAGTTTGTTTTTTGCGTTTTCCGCCTTATTTTTGAGTTTGTCGGCTTTCATCGGCGCCGTTTCCGCCCGTTTAAACTGAAAATCGCCTTTGTCGGGAATAACGGTATCGGCATTTTCCGCCGACTCTGTTTTAGACTGCTTTTCCTGATATAAGCGGTTTTTGCTTCCGGCTGCCTTTTCGTCTGCGCCTTTTTTCTCTGACGGACGGAATGAAAATTCCGTCTTGCTTTCCCGCGTTTCAAAAACAAAATCCTCTTTTTCCTCTGCTCTGTCAAAAACCGTATCGTCTGCGTCAACCGCTTCTTTGATATTGTACTCTGCTGTCTTTTCGGTTTTAATACGCTTTTTCTGATAGGCTCGGTTTTTATCCGGCTGTTTCGGATTGCAGGCTGCGGAATCCTTTTCGGAATCCGCGCCAAGCTGAAAATCCGAATTGCCGTTTACGCGGTCAAACGCTTCATCAGAATTTTGTGTCTGCTCGGTAAAATCATAATTTCCGTTATCCTTTACAGGTTCGGCATTATCCGTCTGCGGTTTTTCCGCCGTACTGTCTGCGGAATGTTCGGTATTCTGTTCTGAAATATCATAATCAAAAGTCTTTTGATTAAATCTGCGCTGATACCGTTTGTTTCTCGCCGCCGTTTTTACGGCATTAGAAAAGCCGCCTTGTTTGGGCGGCTCGCTTGTCGGCGGGGAATATGGTATATCCGGCTGACGGTCAAGATGAATATTCTCTAAGTCCTCTTGCTGTTCTGTATTATTTTCGGTAGGCTTTAATATTTCCTGACTGTCTGACGGAATTTGTACGGTAGAAGTGTCAAGCGGCTTTTCGGTATCTAAAAATTTCTGCTGATACCTCTTGTGTTCTGAAGAAGTAAAAGGCTTTTCGCTGTCCTTTACATTATGCCGTCCGAGAACGGTATCGGCAGCGGTCTTTTTTGAAAAATCCGCGTCCTTATTCCGAGCCTTAAATTCCTTGTCTTTCATTCATTACCTCCGCCCTTAAAGTTCGGGACTGCTGCGCTTTTTTGTCTGCGCCGGTTCCGTCTTGTTTTTCTCTGACGCCTTAATTGAATTTAACTCCTTGCGGATTGACGGCTTTTTATCTGCGCTTCGGCTGATATTTTCCGTCTTTGCCGCTTCCTGAGCTTTTTGCATTTTCTCTGTAACATATCCGGGTAGAAGATGTTCGTGTACCATAAAGGATTTTTCATATTCTTTCGGAATGGGCGGGGAAATTTCCGTGAATAAATGTGAATAGGCTTTTATTCTGCCTTGTATATATTTTTCCGCTTCCGCCTTATCCTTAAATGAGCGTTCTTGTTCTGCAATACAGTTATTATGACCAACTGGACTATTTGTGCCAATAGACCATTTCACTTCCCAGCGTCTTGTTTTTTCTGAACGCCAGCTTGTGTAATCATACATACGGTATGTCATTTTATATACCATATTACTGATAGATGTACAATCGTGGTTATAACAATCTCTGTCGTTTACCCATTTATTTGAAGAATGCGAAACCTCCGGTACTTGCAAATACTCAATAGCCCTGTCAAATTGTCTTGTAATTGCCGCTTTTTTTTCCCAATCCCGCGCTGACTGCCGTACTTTTTCAAAGGCGGCTGTTTCTTTTTTGACGTTATTATCACGCATAGCCTGTATTTTTTCAAGCGGTTGTGAAATCAAATTCAATATATCGGTTTCATTAACGATTATGGTATGCTCAACTTTAAGTGTGGCGCCGGCTGATAAATCGTCATTTTCATAAGTACGGTAATTATCGTAATCTTTGTACATATATACCTCCTGACATTTTTATTCTAATTCCTTTAATCGGATAGGACTTACAATCTCATAGCCGCGTCTTGCGGCAAGCTCGGCAATATCGGCAATCAGCTTTTTCCGTTCCTCACGTTCAACATTCCTGATTGCCTGATACGCCGTCAAATCCTTGCACCCGCTGCCGTTAAGAAAATCCTTGTTTTCTCTGCTTATATCAGTTCACCTCCAAATTCACAATATTTTTTACATCTTCCCGTCTCAATATCTGAAATAAATTTAAGTATAGGAAATACCTGCGGAGGACATACGGCATTACCTAAGGCTTTCAGTCTGTCGGCTCTGCCGTCCGTCCTGTCCGTAATTCTCGGAATATCCTCCGGCTCGTTTAGCCACAGCTTAAATCCGTCCATTGCTTCGGGAACCCCATTAACCATTCCACCCAATCGGGATTGAGCGCCGCCGTCTCCGACTGCGGCTGTTCCTCTAATATCACCTGCGCCGCAAGGTTCGCCCTGTCCTTGCTTTTCCTCATTACCTCCGGCGGAAATTTTGACCTTATCCCGTCCGACGCTACCGGCGTCATATAGAACACCGCCGCCGACAGCGGAAGGCTCCAGATTGCGCCGTTTTTGTTCTTCTTCCGAAATATCCCGTTGTCTGAAAGATACACATTCATATTTACAGCCGCCGTCTGCTTTTTGTTGTTGTCGGAGGCAAGCGGAGTGGGAAACATCAACGCCGACGATAAAAGTTCTTGTGCGCTGATGCCACGCGCCGACACCGCAAGCTGGTAATACGAATGTTTGAACAGTGTAGCCCGCTTTTTCCAAGTCAAAAATCGTTTTGTCGAGCCCCATATTGATGAACCCAGCAACATTTTCGCCAAGCACCCAACGGGGCTTGAGCTCTGTAATGACGCGGCACATTTCAGGCCACAAGTAGCGGGTATCTTCAAACCCTTTTTGTTTCCCCGCGCTTGAAAAGGGCTGACAGGGAAATCCGCCGCTAATGAGGGTAACGCTGTTTCGTCCTGTTTTTTCAAAAAATACCTCCTTTGTTAGAGTTGTAATATCACGAAAGCGGGGCACGTCCGGCCACCGCTTTTCAAGTATGGAAGTCTGGAAATCCGCCCATTCACATTGACAGACGGTTTTAAACCCCGCCGCTTCTGCGGCGAGGTCTATTCCGCCTATGCCGGTAAACAGACTTAAATGTGTTAAATCATTCATTTTTCTGTATTTCCTCCGGCTTCGTCGTCATATACGAATACAGTTTAAGGTCTTTCGGGAAACGGTCTACAAACGGGATAATAACATTTCCGTAGAATAAAAGTCCCTCGCCCTCGTTACTCTGCGTTACATACGATAATTGGTGAGGGGATATATTAAGCTGCTTCGATAAAATCTGTCTGTCGCCGCCTGCCTGATTGAGCATATAGATAAAATCGGAATTTTCAAAAATATTCTCAATCTCTCTTGAAGATAACAGGTCTTTTACATTCTGCGTTATGCCTGTCGGAATACCGCCCCATTTACGAAAGCGTTTCCAAATCTCAACCGAATATGCCGCCGTCTGTTCTTCCTTTAACAGTAAATGAAATTCGTCTACATAATACCGCGTCGCCTTATGCTCCGCGCGGTTAATTGTTACTCTGTTCCATACTTGGTCTTGAACAATCAGCATACCCAGCTTTTTAAGCTGCTTTCCGAGTTCCTTAATGTCATAGCAGACAATACGGTTATTCACATTTACGTTTGTACGGTGATTAAACACATTCAGCGAACCGTTTACATACAAATCAAGCGCTGACGCGATACGCTGCGCTTCCGGCTCCGGCATAGCTTTAAGCTCGTTATATAAATCTTCCAAAATCGGCATTTTGGACGGTTCGGGATTAGCGAGGTACGGACGGTATATATTTATAACCGCTCTGTCAATCACGCTTTTTTCAATCGGTTCAAGTCCGTTCTTGCCGCCGACAATAAGCTCACACAATGAAAGTATGAAATCTGATTTTAATTGTACAGGGTTTTCATCTTCCGAATAGTTGAGGTTTATATCCATAGGGTTGATATAATCGCGCGAGTTCGGGGAAATTCGTATAATCTGCCCGTCAAGCCTTGATACAAGCGGCGCGTACTCCGCTTCCGGATCGCATATAATTATATCGTCCTGCGTTACCAAAAAAGCGTTTGTAATCTCTCTTTTCGCTGAAAAAGACTTACCGCTTCCGGGTGTACCCAAAATCAAGCCGTTAGGATTTTTCAGGTTCTTGCGGTCAACGAGTATCATATTATTTGACAGCGCGTTTAGACCGTAATATAACGCTTCGCCGCTTGCCTGAAAAAGCTCTTGTGTGGTAAAGGGTACAAAAATAGCGGTGCTTGATGTGGTAAGCCCGCGTTGTATCTCTATTTGATTTAAACCGATAGGCACGCTTGACATTAGCGCCTGTTCCTGCTGGAAGTCAAGACGCTTTAATGCACAGTTATATTTTTGAGCGATACCCTGCGCCGCGAAAAACATATTATCAAGTTTCTGTTTGTTATCCGCCGTATTCATTACAAGAACAGTAACAAGGAACATTCTTTCGTTTCTGCTCTGCAACTGCTCTAATAAATTCTTTGCTTCACCTCCGAATGTGGCAAGGTCTGACGGTATAATATCCATATCATAACCGCTTCTGACCGCCTTTTTCTGTTCCTCAATCTTCATCTTGTCAAGGTCGGTAATTTTCCGCTTGACTGTCTTTATAGCTTCCGACTGGTCGATAGACTTAATATGAATATTTACGCCTATCCCCATATCAAGGTCGAGGAAATCCGCAAGCATACGGTCTGTAAGCTCCGGCGCAAGTATCTGTAAAAACGATACCGTTCCAACTCTGCCGCCCATTCCAAACGTGCGGCTGTCGCGGAAATCAAACGAGGTCGGGGCGATAAAGTCCTTTGAGGAAAGCCCCGTCTTATGTACCAAATCCCAATGAAAGCCGAATTTGTCTTTTTCGCCCTCATTGAAAGTACAATGTAGAAGCTCTAAACGCTCTAATCCGTTAAGCGGTCTTGCCTGTACGCCAAGAGCCTTGAAGTTGCCGAGTATATCCGTTTCGATACGCTCTAACTTCTGCTTAGCCGCCTTTAAGTTATCCGCTTCAATTCCAAATGTGATAAATTTGCGCTTTATAATACCGTTATTGCCGCGCGACAACTGATTTTTGAGCATACCCATATACTCAATGCGTATGTCATTAAAATTGTCTGCCTGTTCGGGAATATGTACGGCTTTTTCATACTCCGCCATATCGACAGTCTGATTGAGGAAAGAAAACTGTACAGAAATTGACTGGTCGAAATAGTTAAGAAAATCGCAGTAGTTTTCAAATATCTCGTTTTTATCCTCATTCCTTGCAAGCTGATAATTTATATCGAAAAACTGAATTGTTTTTGTAAAATAATTATCCTTGACTTTACATATCCCGTCCGGGTACATTTCCTTATATGGAATAGTCTGCTGTGCTGACGCTGCGCGCCTGCCCTGCATTTGCGCTTTTCTGATAGCTGCCGCAATAGCCTTTTTCTGTCGTGCTGAAAGCGGCTTATTCGCTGATATTATGTGCTTTTTCTTTTGTTTTGGTCTTGTGTTTGTATTCTGCTTCGGCAATTATTTTGACCTCCTTATCAAGTTTAATTTGGTTCATAATTGCCGAATACATATTATTTGTTTTATACGGTCTGACTCTCGGCGTCAAAAATCTTGACCGTATATAATTTCTTAAAATCTTTTCTGCCGGCTGTCCGTCCTTTTCGTACATAGCGAGGAAGAAGAACGGCAAGGCCGCGATTACAAGCGTCATAACCGCGCCGGTTGTGCCAAGCGCGCCGCGCGTAAGAAAGTATGTCGGAACAGCGACAGCGGCCGCAAGTCCAAAGCATATAAGCTGACGCTTCGTAAGGTTAAAAGCTACCTTTGTTTTTACGGTAGTTAAGTCTTTTGGTACGGGAACATAAGGCATTTACCGCGCCCCCTTATCCTTGTTTTTTCGCTTATTCTCAATAGCCGCGACTTTTTCGCGCGCCCATTCGGGTAAAAGCTCCGGCTTTAATATTCCGATAAAGTCCTGACGGTAGAAATGCACCGCTTCACCGTCCGAAAGAAATTCACCGTAAACCTTGCGCCCTCTTGCAGTAGGCGAACACCCAAAGCCGCCCGTACAATAGAATAGCTGAAACTCCGGCTTGCAGTATTCGTCGGATAAAATATCCGGTCTTAATACCGCAACCTGATTTTTGAAATGAATGTTATCGTCCTTTATACAATGCGATTTATCATATAAAGGTAATGAATTTTCCATATAGTAATCCTCCTGTATTTTAATTTTTAGTGCGCGTTAAATATAGACTTCGACAGGCTTCCGGTCTTGAACAGGGAAAAGCATAGTACAACCGTATATGCCGCAATCGTGAATATGGTAGTATGCAGATTATTGGTTACAACAAAACCGTTTACCAACGCCGCATAAATGCCTACGCATACCATAATGAAAAAGCCCTGAAAGCCTAACGCCACAAGTCCGCGCAAATAGTTATTTCCCATTTGCCCCCATTCGCGATTAGTCATTGTCGCAAACGGGATAGCTCCAACCGAGCAATATAAATAAATCTCTATCATACGTCCGAATATTACGACGGTAATACAAACGGATAGGATTTTCATACATAAACTAACAAGCGAGGTTTCCAAAACTAATAGGAACAGTTCGCCCATTCCCATAGCTTCAAGGGTAGTTCGTATGTCGGCAAGCGCGGTTGATATATCAATGTTCGTGTTCGCACCGATTACCCCCGCGCTCTGCGTTACAACTCTCTGTGCAACGTCAAATACCGCCATAGTAATGTCAAAGGTGTGGGTAACAATATAAATTGCTACCCCCGCCTTTAAGAAATATTTGAAGAACATAAATGTGTCTATATCGTGCATATTGTTCTTTTCCGTAATCATAGTTATTAGCTCATAGCATAAGACAAAGGCTATAATAAGCCCCGCAATCGGCAGAATAACCGTCTGAGAAATATTCTGTATCAAAGAAAATATGCTTGCGTTCCAGCCCTGCGGCGTCTGTCCGACGTCCGCCGCAATCGTGGCGACTTTCTCATTTACGTCCGTAAACATTGTTGATAAACTACCCTCAATAAGCGAAATCAGAAAATCGCAAATCGCTTGTGTAATTTTATCAATTATTGAGTTCATCAGCTAAACAGCCCTGAGAGCAAGGGAACAAGTGTAGTTCCAATCAGCACGACGCCGCCGCCCGCCATAAGCTGTTTAATTCCCTGCGACTTTGCGCCGGGATTATCGTTACCATATCCCTCCAAGAGATTGACAACACCCCATACCGCGAGGCCTGCGCCTAACGCTATAACAAGGGTTTTTAAAACATTGACCGCTTCTGTGAAAAATTGCATAAATAAAATCCTCCTAAATTTTAATCTATCTTTTTTTCTTCGTCCGGCACATCTACATTGTAAAGGTCGAATTGTTCGTTTTCCTTTACAACTGCCGGCCTGCGGTTCAAAAATCGTTCAATGTCAAACTCGTTTTTCTTGTCTGCGTCTGATAAATACTTATAGCGCGGGTGCGCCGTTATATCGTACTTTTCAGACAAAAACGGACGGACGCCCCTTAATTGCAAAATGCACTTGCCGCCGTCCATTACTGATAATTCGTCCTGCGTCATCAGCTCCTTTCCTAATTTCTGATAATTAAGTCCGTAAGACTTTTGATTACTTCGTGTTTCGGAAGTATTGTACATATCAATCGTTTCTTTGCCGAGCGTTTCGGAAATCTCTTTAAGAGTGGTTTTTTCTTTACCGCCGAGAAATAGGGTAGTATCGCAATTACCTATAATCGTGTCGGCGTTATCTTTGTAAATGGCTTTTAGCTGACTTTGCGCCTGCAAGATTATTGACGCCGATATTTCTCGGCTTCGTATTGTGGCAATCAGCTTTTCAAATTTTGGTATTTGTCCGATATTCGCCATTTCATCAAGCAGAAATCTAACGTGTACGGGAAGTCTGCCGCCGTAAACGTCGTCCGCCTTATCACAAAGCAAATTGAATAACTGCGTGTACATCATAGCGACTATGAAATTAAAAGTGTCGTCAGTATCGGAAATGATAACGAACAACGCCGTTTTCCTGTCGCCGATTTTGTCGAGCTCCAATTCGTCATATTCCATTAAGTCCCTGAGTTCCTTAATGTCAAACGGCGCTAATCTCGCGCCGCACGAAATCAAAATACTTTTAGCTGTCTTGCCGGCTGCCATTTTGTATTTCTTATACTGCTTTACTGCGAAATGCTCCGGTTCCTTTTCTTCCAGACGGTCAAAGAGTAAATCAACGGGGCTTTTATAGTTCTCGTCGTCCTCTTTTGCTTCCGACGCGTTTATCATATCTAAAAGAGTTATGATGTTCTTTTCCTCGTCGGGCGCTTCGTACCAAATATAGCCTATGAGGGCGCAATAATACAGGCGTTCAGCCTTAACCCAGAAATCCTCACTTGACTTTTCGCCCTCGCCTTTGGTATTCGCAATAAGGGTATTAACGAGCTTCAAAATATCCTTTTCGCTCCTGATGTACTCAAACGGATTATATTTCATACTCTTTTTGAAATTTATCGTATTAAATGTTTTTATGATATATCCGCCTTTTTGTAACAGCTTCCCGCACTCAATTAAAACCGTGCCTTTCGGATCAGTTACAACATACGAGCTGTGCATTTGCATTAAATTCGGTTTTATGAAAAACCTTGTCTTTCCGCTGCCACTGCCGCCGATTACAAGAACATTCTTATTTCTTGCGTACTTCGGTATCTTTGGGCGGCTGTCCATTGTAAGCCGTTCCGTATTCGTGAGAAGAACATTATTATAGAAATTCTGTCCGTCAATATACGGGGCTATGTCTGACGCCGTACCCCAGCGCGCCGAGCCGTATTCAATGCCGTTTCGGTATTTCTTAGCATTTTTACCCCTGACATAAACCGCGCCTTTAATCAGAAGCGCGGCTATTACTCCGATTGATATATCGGTTATGTGGAACGAAAAAAGCGGAGCTTTGTAAAACTCCGCAATTCCCTGAACCAGCGCTATTATTTTATTACCCTCTGTTATCCTGTATATATAGCATATCTTATCAGCAATCCAAAAGAACAGAAGATACGGAATGTTTAAAAGAATAAACCTTTTGTCTATCCTCATATATCGCGCTCCTGTTCTTTGCGGCGGGCGCGGTCTTTCGGTTTGATAGTCTTTGCAAGCTCCCGCATTTGCGATAACATTTTACGGATTGACGGTTTTTCCCGTAACAGCTTTTGCGAATACTCCTGAAACGCCATATTGATTACATCAACATCTTTACCCTTGAAGAATACAAGGTACTTCGGCGGTTTCGTGGAATTATCCTTTTTCAAAGCATAGTCAAGTCCGTACTTTTTCGCCACTGGCTCAAAAGATTTTATATTTTTATTTGTTATCTCAATATTTGAAAGCGCCGCGCCTGACTCTACAAGCTGCTTAATCGTCTGCTTACCCTGATAGCCTTTGTTTTTATTTTTCTGCTGCTGTCTTAGGTATTCACGAATTGCCGCCTGCAATACGCGCCCCGTCATTTTGGAGGCGCTTATAACTAACGCAACTGTTTTTTTATTGATTTCTTCCTGTATAGACATCACTCCTTGCAACAAAAAAGCGGCTGTTTTAATATAACAACCGCTTATTGCTTAATATTCTCTGTATCTGATTTATGGATTATTTCTTCTGCCTTATCCAATCCGTTTATAATCCACTCGTCAAATTCAGTCTGTACCGTATTTGTCGGTTCTATGCGTTCCTCCACCGTTTACACTCCTTATGTATAATCCAATTATAATACTAATGCTTTTTTAGGACAGAAATTTGAACATTTTCCGCACCTTATACACTTGTCATAATCTATTGTCGGCGCTTCAAAATCTTTCTGACTTAACGCTCCAACAGGACAAACGCTTACGGCGGGGCATTTATGATTTTGTGGACAATTTTCTATAATTATCTTTAATTTTTTATCCATAATATTCTTTCCTTTCGATTAAAATATTATAAAGATTATATCATATCCGGTCAACAAACACAATACGCAAATCAGACAATTATTTTACCCAAGTTTCGCCGCTCTTGCCGTCAACGGTCTTGTGCGTGTTGCTTGCTTCAAGGATTTCATAAAACGCCCAATAGGATTTATCCTTTAAGTCTGTAAATTTGTTTACGGCTGGCATATTCTTGTTGATGTATTCCGTATCGGCGGCGCGTCCTGTTACGCGGTTTACAATCGTTACAACCTCCGCGCGTGTGATGTTGCTGTCCGGCTTAAATGTGCTGTCGCTATATCCGTTTATCCAGCCCATACCGACAGCACTGTAAATATAGCCTGACGCCCAATGTGATTTTGGTACATCATTAAAGATATTCTTCTTTGCCGCCGCTGTCTTAGCGTCAAGCTCATAGAACCTTATACACATTGTTACAAATTCGGCTCTTGTAATATGTTCGTCCGGCTTAAATGTCTTATCGCCATAGCCGGATATTACCTTGTACTTTTCAAGATAGGCGATATAGTTATTAAACCAATCCTTGCCTGATACGTCCTTGAATGACGATTTACGGCTTGAAATATTTTCGCCCTTGCGCTCCGCAATATTGCGGGCGAATATGGCGGCTGCTTCTGCTCTTGTCATATTGTTTTCGGGCTTAAAGGCTCCGTCCTCATATCCTACAACATAGGAATTATGCGTATTTGCCGGCATAATAAGCTGACCGTTTGCGTCGGTTGCTCCGCTTACGGAATTATTCTTGTCTTTGAGCGTAACATCAATGTTTGGTGCAATTTTGCCCTTGTTATCGGTTACGGTAATTGTATAATAATTATCATCAAGAGTTTTGCCGCTCGGAAGCGTCAAAGTGATTTTATCGTCCTTGACGGTCTTATTTACATTGACGGTCTTTCCGTCCTTATCGACAACCTTTACAGTATATGACGGCTTGACATATCCGCCACCGCCGCCGCTTCCTCCTGAAGAAGAACCGCCGCCACCGCCTGTTGAAGTCTTGACGGGAACAGTGATTTTACCATTTGCGTCGGTTGCTTTTGTCGCTGTCTTGTTATCCTTATCGGTAACAGTTACGGAAATATCCTTAACCGCTGTATTATCCTTGTCGCTGACGGTTACAGTGGTTTGATTATCTGTATTGAGCTTGTTTCCGTCGGGAAGAATAACGCTGATTTTACCGTCCTTAACCTCAACGGCGGCATTTTCAATTTTCGCCTTTGTGTCCTCGACAATGACATTGTATGTCTTTTCGCCCTCAACAACCTGTGCATAGCCGTTTTTGTCTGTACGGTCTGTATTTGTCGGGGGAACAACCGCAACGCCCTCACTGTTTGTAAGGTCTTTTGCTTCCGTTCCGTCCTTTGCAATTACGGTAACAGGTACGCCGTTTACAGCTTTTCCGTCCTTATCTGTAATTCCGACAATAATTCTGTTATCGGGAGTGATACCCTTTTCATCAGGGAGCTTAACCGTAACGCTGCCGTTTTCCTTGTCAACGCTTACGATAGCGCCGTTTACAGCGCCGTCATTGTCATTTACAGATACCTTATACGAATAATCGGGAGTGATAACCTCGCTTCCGTTATCTGGATTTACGGTAGGCTTCGGCTTTTCCGTTTCGCTCGGCTGTTCTGTCGCGTCCGGCTTTTCGGTTTCTGACGGTTTATCCGTCGAGCTCGGCTTATCTGTTGCGTCCGGCTTCTCTGACGGTTCGGGAGTTTCAAGACCGGGTTTTGTTGTCGGTTCAGGCGTCGGTGTCGGCTTATCCTCAATTATATTTTCATTCAGCGGAGGAACAGTGATTTTTCCGTCCTTGTCGGTTATCTCGGTTCTGTCGCCGCCTGCATTGTCATAGACGTTTACGCTTACGCCCTCAACAGCTTTTCCGTCATTCGTCTTTACAATTACAGATGTACGGTTATGGTAATCAATTTTTTTACCGTCGGGGAGGCATACCATAACGCCGTTATCGTCAACGGTTACAAGTGCCATATATACCGGTTCCGTTTCGTCCTCGACAAGTACGATATATCCGTTTACATTCGCCGTACCGTTTTTGTCCGTGTACGCCTGATTTTTATTCGGTAATGTAGCCTGACCGTTTGCGTTTGTAACGCCCTTTTCGATATAGTCGCTGTCGCCTATGACAATTACATTGACATTTTCCTTTGCTTCGCCGTTCTGGTCTTTGACCGTAACAGTAACGCGGTTGTCGCTGTTCATAGCCGTACCGTCGGGAAGTTTTACGACAATATCGTGATTATCGCCTATGTGAATATCACAATCGGAAATGACGGTATCGTTTTTGTCTGTAACGGTAACAACATAAGTATATTTTGTTTCGCCGTTATCGCCGCCGATAGTACCGTTTTCATTACCCGTTGAGCTCTGATTATTCGGAACAATAAGCTGACCGCCTGCGTCCGTCTGACCTGTTGCAGCGTTGCCGCTCTTGTCGGAAATATTGATATTCAAGCCCTCTGCCGCTGCCTTTGTATCTGTACGAACAACCGTAATTGTCGTTCTGTCCTCATAGTCAAGCAATCTGCCCTCCGGCAGCTTAATTGTGATGTTATCGCCCTTGTCAATGCTGATTTCTGAATTAAAAACAGGCTTGCTGTCCTTATCGGTAATCAGAATACTATAATCACCGACTTTTGAATATCCGTCCTCGTCCGAATTGTCCTTATCGGTAAGCTGGGGGATTTCCTCAATTTTAAGGACGGTTTTACACTCTGTACATTCAATATGCCTGTTGCCCTCATTCTCAATCGTGGCGGGGACGTCAATAATCCAATCTGACGGCTTGTGTCCTTTTGCCGATACCTCGTCGGCTCTGTAAGTTTCGCCGCAGTTTTTACAGGTGTATGTTGTATAACCCAATTCTGTACAGGTGGGTTCGGTTACTGTTGTTTCGTAATCGTGAGCGGTCTTTGCCTGCTCGTTTCCGATATATGAAATTCCGCAGTCTTTACAGGTAAAGGTTGTATATCCTATACCCGTACAAGTAGAAGTTGTGATTTTTTCCTCATAGTTATGACCTTTTGCGTCCGTATAATCTGAAACATACGATTTTCCGCAATCCTCGCAAGTATATGTCGTATATCCCATTTCCGTACAAGTCGGCGCGGTTACAGCGGGAATATATTTATGCTCTGTCGGCTCCTGCTCGTCGCCTATATATTCCTTGCCGCAATCGGGGCAGGTGTAAATTGTATAGCCCTGTGATGTGCAAGTAGGCTTAATCGTCTGCTTATTGTAATTATGAGGAAGAACCTCTACATAATCCGATTTATAGCTGTCGCCGCAATCCGCGCAAGTGTAAGTTGTATATCCCATTTCCGTACAGGTCGGGGAAGTTACAACAGCATTATATTTATGCTCTGTTTTATCCGTATAATCTGAAATGTAGCTGTCGCCGCAGTCCTCGCAAGTGAATGTGGTATATCCCATTTCCGTACAGGTCGGGGGAGTTACAACTGAATTATACTTGTGTTCGGTCTTATCCGTATAATTACCGATATATGAATAGTCGCAGTTATCACAATTATATGTGGTAAAGCCCATAGCCGTACAAGTAGGCTCCGTTACTGTTTCGGAATAGGTATGACCTGTCGGCAGTTCAAGAATAGCGCCGCAGCTTTCGCACTTTTGCGGTTCGGTACAGGTAGAAGCCTTTCCGGGTGTATGACCTGTCGCTGAAATTGCCTGTATCATCTTTTCATCACAATGTTTACAGTGGTATTCCATAACGCCCTCGCTCTCGCAGGTCGAATTAGTTACAGTATGTCCCTCGTCCCATTTATGACCGCGCGGCTCGGTGTAATCGCTTACATAGGTATCATCACAATTTCTGCACTTGTATGTGGTAAAGCCCTTTGTTTTACAAGTAGGCGCGGTTACCGTCGGTCTGTAATCGTGTTTCGCAAGCGGTGTTAAATCCGTAATGTGCTTATATCCGCAGTCGATACAAATATGTTCTGTATATCCGTTCTTTGTACAGGTGGAGGGAACAATATTTGTTTCATAACGGTGTCCCGTCATTGATGTACTTTCCGTATAATAGCTGCCGCACTTTGTACAGGAATGTAATTCTAAACCGCCCTGCTGACAACTCGGCTCACGGATTACAACAGTATTGTAATCGTGCCCGCTTGCGGGAGTATAATTCGTTTTCTGCAAGGCTCCGCACTCGCTACACTGGAAACGGTCAAAACCTAACTCTGTACAAGTGGGGCGCACTGTTTCCAAAAATCTGAAATCGTGAGTATGAATACTGTTTGTATTCGAGGGCGGATTATCGCTTAAAAGCCATACATAGCTTACGCCGTTTTCCGTCATACTCTCGCCGCCGTAGGTATATTCTATCTCGTAATATACGGGATAATAGCCTTCGTCGGTATAATTCGGTGCGCTTGTCTTGTTACACTTTTTCGCTTCCGTTCCGTAACGAATACTTGTATTTACGCCATTGTCCGATAAGTCATTGACGGTTACGGTATGAGGTTTTCCGTCAACCTTGCCGTAATAGCTTTGTACAACAGACTTTGCCGCCGCGTATTCATTTTTCTTATATCCGCAGTCCTCACAATCCGCTGTAATGTGAAAACGCTGATTTCCCAATTCGCCGTTTACATTTTCGGTGAAGTTATGATTTTCCTGTTTGTCCTGCACCCGCTCTTTCGTGCCTTTGCAGAATTGACAATACTTGCCCTTTTTTGCTTTTACCGTATGCGTCCTGCTGTTGTACGGTATATATTCCGTACTGTCAAAATCCAAGAAAAAGTTGCTGTCGCAGGGATTAAGGGAATATACATCTTTACCGCACGAATACGCGTTAATTCCGTCAACGGAATTTACCGTACCGCAATTCTGACAAACTGATTTCGTCCAATGATACCCCGTATATGACGCGTCAACGCTGGGTGTTCCGTCGTCAAGATTGCCTTTGCCTTTTCCGTCAATAAGCGTACCGTCCGAATAGTAGACGCCGCGATTATATGCGGTTTCACCTGTTCGGGTATATTCGGGTACGCGATAGGAAATGTTGCTTGTCGGCATATCGCAGACGGGGCAGAACATTGTACCTGTTGTAACAGTAGCGTTTATGTCAAACTCGCTTGTGCGCCCGTTTGCTTCAATCCATACGTCCGCCGGATCGACATATTCGTTACTCTGTGCCGCAAAAGCGGGGATTGAGGGAATAACGCTCAAAGTCATTCCCGCCGCCATTACAGCGGCTAAAATTCTTTTTATTTTGTTTCTCATTTCTAAAAATCCTCCTTGTCAAGATTTAAAATTTTGTATTAAAAAACACGCTCGCATAGGCGGGGCGCGTGGTGTGTGGTTGTATGTAATTTTAATTACCTCCGTACATATCGTGATTTACTTTCAAGGTGTAATAGCTGTCGATAGTGGAGGGGGCATTGAATAACGCCGCAAGTAAATATTTTCTTGTATCGTGTACGTCTGTTGTATTATTCCTCATACAGTCTATGACATATTCGATATGCTCGCTGTTCAGTTTCAGAAGTTTGGATTTTACTGTTTCCGCGTTTCGTTCCTCGCTTGCAACGGTTAAGTATTCTCTTGTGGTACATACTGTTTCAGTGATAATATCAACAATTTCATTCAGCATACCGATATTACCGTTTAGCTTTTGACATAAAATATCATACTCAATATTTTGTTTTATAAGCTGTCTGTATGCTAAAATCTTATCCATTCCTATCCGTTCAGGCTGTTGTGGTTTTACAGGCTCGCTGTTTTCCTCCGGCTCCGTAGAATTGATTGGATAAGTATTTAATAAATCAGTATTTTGTATTTCAGTATTTGATTTATTAGTATTTAATTGTGCGTCATTTTCCGTATCTGAAATAACCGTATCAGGGTTTTCCGTATGCGGTTCGGGCGTATTAGCTTTTTTTGTTTGAGGTTTATCGTTTTCAGGTACAGAATTATTCTCGTTGAGTATCTTGTCAAGTTGCGACTTTTCATAAAAAATATATTCCGTACCGTCAATCTTTCCTTTTTTTCGGTGTGTAATGCGTTGTAAATATCCGCCTGCTTCAAGCTCTTTCAAAGTGGCGCCGATACAACCGACGCCCTCTTTGTTAATATCAGCTAATCCGCGCACTGAAAATTTCCAATTATCAGGTAACGACAATATGAGCGACAAAAGCCCTTTTGCTTTAAGAGATAAATTCATATCTCTTAAATGATAATTTGACATTACGGTATAATTTCTGTTTTTTACAACTCTATGTACTTCTGACATTTTCAAATGCTCCTTTCCTCAATATCGACACTAAAAAAGGCATTGATTTTTTTCTCAATGCCTTATATATAAAATATTCTGTTTTACTTATTAGACAAATAAAATTTTTGTTCTTCTGTTTTTTATTGACCGTTTTATGTCTTTATGATATACTATCTAAGAACAAGAATGGTCGGCTCTTTGGTACGCAAATGGAAATAAAAAATACCGTAAATCTGCAATTCACGATATTTTTTAATCCTTAAAATATTTATTTTTGAGGTTAATACTGTTTATAGACTGCTCAAAACCCTTGATTTTATGCGATTTTTGGACAGGTTCTGTAACAGCACCCGTACCAGTGCGGCATATATAACCGTATCGTTATACCGCATTTCACCCGCAGAAACAGTAAGAGTAAAGTCACCGGTTTCCGCATTAATGTCAAGCTCCTTTACGCCCCATTCCGGATTGATTATCGGAGGTACGCTCTGAGTATCACCTATCGTAATATCATCAAGATACATACACTGCCACCAGCCCGACCAGAAATGACCGAATTCCATGGATGCCACACTGCCTATGCTTCTGTCCTCATCCGAAGCTATTCCTGCCGGAATGTTTTCGCCCCACGGCGTTCCCCCGAATGTGTTTCCATCGAAAATCAAACTGTATGTATTATCCTCCTTGTTGATATTCAGAGTCACAGTATGCCACTGGTTATTTTGACTTGATATATCAACCCTGTCTATCTGATAAAGCACATCCTGAGACATATCCTCATTCATTGCACTCAGATAGAGTATATCGTCCTTAAGCCTGAGCTCTGTGATTACATTATATCTGTCACCCTTTACTCTGATATACTGTTCATGAGTGCTGTTGGAATCAATACCCTGGTTTTCAAACTTAACCTTGAATGACAGACTCATGCTATTATTGAGATAATCTGTTACCTTCTCCTCAGCGATATCAGCGTCATATCCGGCATCAACATATTTTGAAATACCGTTCTCCTTAAGATCAAGGTTGAGCCACATAGTTTTATACCAATCTGTACTTGCAAATCTGAGCGAATTATCGCTTTCCGAGCCGTTGTCACCAACCCAGAGATTTAATTTGTCTATGTGGTTTCCATTGTCGTCACTGTTTCCGTCATAGCTCCAGCCGTTTGTCCGGTCTGAAATCTCTGCAAGCTTATTATCGGCATTTCCTTCAAAATTCTCAATATAGCTTATTCCATCCCCATAAGGCGTATCTGTCACTTCAGGAGAGGGTGACGTTGTTTCCTTTGGCTCATCTGTTGCTTCCGGAGAGGGTGACGCTGTTTCCTTCGGCTCATCTGTCGCTTCCGGAGAAGGTGATGCTGTTTCGACCGCCGAATTTTTTTCAAACTCCGCTGATACCGTAACCTCCTCTCTCGGCATTACAAATGTATATTTGTCATTGCCCGTTTCCATTGCTGCAATCTCGGCACCGGATTCAGTTTTTACACTGACATTCTTTACGCCCGGCTTTAAGCTGCTGTCATTTGTAAAGGATACTGTAACTCTGTTTCCGCCTGCTGCTGTCTGAGCGACATTTCTTCCGTGAGTATATTCGGCTGTTCCGCCTGTTATACTGCTGTTTATTTCATACTCAGACGGTGCAACCCTTATATTATCAAAATACACAGACTGCCACCAGTTACTCCAATATATTCCGAGCTGCAGCTTTGCGACTGCACCGAAATCATACGGCTGTGCCGCTCCGATTTCACCGCTGTCACTGCATGACACGGATGCAACATCTGTCCACTCACCCTGAGCTGTTTTTACAATATTTCCGTCTACGCTTACACGCAGTTTATTTGTATCATTATTGAACTCAAACTTTACATTATAAAGCTTTGACGGATCAACATCGGTTATAAATGTTTTTTCAAGCGCATCTCCCGCCACATTCATTGAGATGAGATAAAGCTTATCATATATAAACGCACCGCTGTCATTCTTCTGATTTTCGTTATAAAGCGCGCCTATAACTTTACCGTTTATGTCATATACTCTGACATGAGCATGGTTAACGCTCTTATCATTTCCCGGACGGTTATCAAATCTTACATCCAATGACACAGTCGGATTATTTTCAAGCCTGAGCTGTGCTTCCTCTGATGCCTCCGTCTCTGTTGCGCCTTCGCTCATCAGCCTGCTCTTTTCTACATCAACAAAGCTGTGTTCTATCCATGACTGCTGGAAGAAATTGCTGTTCGCAATTCTGAAGCTTCCGTCATGGTCATCGCTTGCCTGAATCTGGGTATCCGCATCACCGTAGCCATTCCAGCCGTTTTTGCCTGCCTTTGCCCATTCCTGGATTTGTGCGCGTTCCGAGAAATCCTCGTTTTCTATTGTGTTGTCATCCTCACCTACATTTACATATATAGTTTTTGTAACACTGTTTCCGTTAAGCTCCGCTGTTGCTGCAAGCATCAGCTTGTCAGCGTTTTCCGGAACTATGCCGTCCTCGTCAAGCGGGCTGTAGGTTCTGCCTCCATTTGTTGAATAGCCCATAACGGAGCTGACCTCTGCGCCTTCCACAGCTGTTATCTTTGAATGTATGGTATCTCCGCCGTATATAACAGGAGAATTATCGCTGTTTAAGATTCTTGCTCCTGTTATTTCAAGATTGTTTTCTGAGTTTTCAACTGTGCTTGTAACAGAAATATCATCAATATACAGACTCTGCCACCATGCTCCCGACCATATTCCAAACTCAATTTCCTTGACCATGCCTATGCTTTCGGCAGCACCGGTTTTATCCGCGTTTCCAATCGGCAGCCATTCGCCAGCGCTGTCGTTAACGCTTACTCTTACCTTACGGGCATCAGGATCAATATCTATCTTGAAATTATACCAGTTCGAGTTTCTTTCCGCTATATCAAGACCGCCCAGAATTGTTTTCTCTGTCGATTCAGTCAAAGCATCATTCATAATATGAGTAAGAACAAGCTTGCCTGTTGACGAATCGTAGCCATCGCCCTCAATTCTCTGATCCTGCTTCATGGAAATTCCAACAAGCGTATTTCCGTTTTCATCCTTTATTCTGATATAATCCTCTCCGAAATCCTTTGGATTCGGAGCTGCAAAGTTTGCTTTAAAGGAAACTGACAGGTTCTTTGAAAGATAATCTCTTACCTGTGCCTCTGCGTCTGCCTGTGCTGCACCGTTCGCAGTCAATTTATACACACCGTTATCATAAAGATTGAGGTTTGATATATCGCTCTTCCACCAATCTGTAACAGCCTGTCTGTATATGCGGCTGCTGTTTCCGGTTTCACTGTACTCTCCTACATTGAAATGCTTCTGCTCGTCGCCGCCGTTTGTCCAACCGTTTGTCTGATTAGCCACGTTTTCAGCAGTAGTATCACTCTCAAAGTCCTCGGTGTATCTTAAAATATCCTCATTTATACTGCCATTCGCCAGAGGTATCTTATAAAGCTTACAGCTGTAGGCATTCATATTTCCTGTATTAAGGGTTCCTTCTTCCTCTGTTGTCGTGTCTGTCCACAGCTCCGTAACCGTATATTTCTTTCCGCTGTCAAGTCCTGCTCTTGCAAGGTCTATGCTCTTTGAGGTATTTGAATCTCCGTAATTGAACACAGCCATATAGAAGGTATCATCAGTTTTTAATGTGAAGGTATCAGACGGATCCGCCGCTCCGCGCTCCGGGCAGCTTTCTGTAGCCTCAACCGGTCTGAATGCCTTTCCGAGCCGCGCTATCTTATTTACTTCTTCATTCTGTGCAACATTTTTTGTTATATTTTTTCCGGTATCCAAAGCATCATCATACTTATTGCTGAGTACCATCATGCCGGCAATAACACCCGATGTATACTTTGCCCTTGCCTGCTCCTCATTGCCACCTATAAGCGGGCGCACATCCATTGAAATCTGGTCGGGGTCTGTAAACTCATATACAGTACCCGCCTGCCACCAGCTGTAATTCAATGCGTTAAGCATATATTTTGCAGCGTCAAGATTTCCTTTTTCTGTCCAGATATCACACGAAAGACGTCTTGAATGAGCATACTGATACGGGAAAAGCGGTGCTATTGAATAATTGATAAAGAACTTATCCGGATCAACATACTGCAATATCTGCTCACAAGCCTGATTATATGCCTGCAATCCCGTTTTAACCGATTTATCCTGGAACACACCCTCAACAGCCGCAAAGTTCATAAAGTCAACCTTTAAATACTCAAAGCCAAGCTCCTTCCAGTGCTCCATCCAGTACTTTGTATCATTCTTTGCCTCATTGCTTGTCGGGTCGAATGCAAAGCAGTTGATTGACGTTACATTATCCTTATCAGGCTTTGCCGGCGCAACCGAATTACCGTATTTGTCGGTGATAGCATAGCCGCGCTTGCCCCAGTTCCACAAATCATCATCCCAGCAGATAAAGCGCGAGGTATACATTCCTACCTTCTGACCCTTTGACTTGCAGTAAGCGATATACTCCTTAAGCTGCGACTCATCATTGTTCTGTGTAAGGTTATCCCAGTAGGAGTCTATATTAATCCACTGTACTCCGTTTTCATCATGGAAGGTGTCCAAGCCGTCTACTACATCCGATGCTGTTTTCATTGTTTCAAGGCTTACATTTGAGCCGTAGGCATTCCACGAGCTGTAGCCGAATATATTTCCGCCGCCCCAGTGGAGTCTGGGCTGATTATTATTATTCGCCTCACCGTAAGCCTCCATGCCGTCGCGCCAGTCGTCAAAATATCCGAGGAACATTTTCGGTGATTCTACCGATTCACCGTCAAGACTGCCGTGCGGAAGGAAATCATATGTCTGTTCACGCGACCATATTCCGGCAAACGCCCCAAATAAGTTTACGCTTCCGTTATCCGCTGTACCATAGGTGCTTGTTCCTGTTTTCCATGTATCATGATCTACTGAGCCTGCTACAACCGCATTTCTTGAATTTGCGTCAAAAAGACAGGTTGCCCAGTAGCTTGTATGACTGCCGCCAAGCTTCTGCGGATCATAGGTTGTATAGTTATCGTTTGCAAAAGGCATACATAACGAACGCGCGTCTGTCTTTTCACCGATATTCACAACATCCTCGCCTGCCGCCGCAATCGGTGCCATAAAGTTTGTCGATACTCCGTCAGGTGACGATATTTTAACGCTGGTCAGAACATAATCAAGGTTATTATATATGTAGAAACTCTGTCGCATATCCGGCAGACCCTCACCTTTTGAAATAACATCATAACGTGTGCCGAGTCCGAAGCCGGTGCTTAATATACTCTCCTCAACGGTTCTTGAGGTATAATCCGAGGACTTTACAACCGAATTGACTTTATCACCGTTTCCGGTATCCTTTGCATTCTCAACCTTTACCGCCGCCTCAAAGCCCTTTACACGGGTGACTCCGCCGCTTACAAAGTCTGCCTTACCGGTTGCCATATCATATTTAACGCTTACCTTGGAATTTTTAAATTCTTGCACTCCGGTTGACTCTGCCGTGTTTTCTTTCTGCTCCTTTGACAAAAGAAGCTGTATTTTATCTATTTCCGGCGGCAATGACTTCTCATTCTTAAATGAAATACGATGCTTGCCCTTTGTGAGGTTCAGCTTTGCCGATATTGTTTCAATATTGTAATCCTCGCCTGTTATAGGACATAAGACTGTATTGGCAAGCTTTCCGTCAACATGAATTTCCATCGCGCGGAAATCTGCAGCATTGTACCATACATTCATGTCGTAAATGCCGTCCTTTTCCGCTGTAACCTCAAACTCAGCATCTGCACTCACGCTCTGATCCTTTGCCATATATACTTTGCGCTCAGTGCCCGCGCCCGACACAGTATTCTCAATTATACCGTCAAGCTTTCGTCCAGCAGTATTTACCGTGATTTTATCTATATCTATTCTTTTGTCCTTTGAAATCTTTCCGTTTGATTTTTCAATTCCTTCAAGGCTGTATATCTTAACTTTATTCCAGCCCTTGTTAAGCTGTATCTTTCTTGTTACAGTTACAATATCCTCACCTGCGGTTGTTGTGACCTTATCATCATTTGAGGGATCCCAACCGTCCCAATTAACTCTTACATAGAAAGAGGAATCTTCTCTTGAACGGTATGCTATGACACAATCATATTCTCCCGCACTGTCCGCCCATACGTCAAATACAACTGTACCAATATCGGTGTTGGTGCCTCCCACATGGGTAACAACTGCTCCGTCCGAAGCGGCACTATCGTCTGCTCTTACAGCCCAGCCGCCGGTATAAGCACTTTCGGCTTCATATACGCATGCTTCATCGGCAGCAAGTATTCCTGTTGGAAACAACGCCGTTACCATTGCCGCAGTCAATGCGGCAGATATAATTTTTTTCATAACATTTCTCCTTTCCATTTGAGATATATCCTACGTGGTATGCAGCAATTACTTATTCATACCCTATGGATATATTGTTTTCTCCTTACATTTTCCGATCCTACTCTCCGGAATTATTGTTGATAACTATATTTTATATCCGTTTTTTGTTGTTTTCAAGTTGAATAATATGTTATTGATATAGAAATAATTAATCTTTATCTATCAGACAGGCTTTTTATCATATATCCACCGTGTTTATATCATAGAGCTCATAAACCTAATAGAATAGGGCTGCTGCTTTAAGCAACAGCCCAGAGGGAGTTTTGCACCGTATGTACAGGTCTTGTATACGGTGCTGCATGAGTCTTCATTTTCGATTGAAGCATTGCATATACTAACGAAGACCTTCTTTAGGGGGGGATCCTTAATGGGGAGTAGGGGGTCCCTTTGATTAAGTAGGTATTTCTTGTCCAAACACACCCAGGGGACTTGCACAGGAGAGAGATACAAGATGAATCCCCGAATGTATTCCCGATGACAATTACATTGTACTTTATTTCTTTCATTATTTCAAGAGCAAAAACTTAATCCTGCTATCGAAAATTCCTCACACAAGCTTCCGATTAAATTATTCACTGTTGAAGCAAAATTTTCTACTTTTTCAGCCGTTGATATAGTGGTATAATGTCTTTATACTTTATATAAAGGAGGAATCTGTATGAGCAGAAAAAAGATCCTATCCTGCATACTAAGTGCCGCAATGCTCGGCACCGGTAATGTAGTTCCGATTTCGTCCTCAGCAGCTCACGCGGCTGAGCCTGTGCAGATATACGTTTCGCCTGACGGTGATGACGCTAACACAGGCTCGAACGACGCACCGTTCAGAACATTGGAACGCGCACAGGAGGAGGTAAGGAAGTACAATTCGGACATGGACGGTGATATTACCGTAAACATTGCCCCGGGAATGTATTTCATGGACAACACACTGAGTCTGACAACCGAGGACTCGGGAAACAACGGATATAAGGTGATTTACCGTGGTATCCCCAATGATGACGGCAGCAAACCGGTTATCAGCGGAGGTATTAATATATCCGACGGCTGGGAGCTGTATGACGAAGGGAATAATATTTACAAGCGTGAAAACGTTGACTGGCAGTTCAGACAGCTCTATACAAACAATGACCGCGCGATCCGCGCGCGTGTGCCGAACCTTGAGGAACCCGAAACAGGCGGTCCGTACCTCCGTGCTGAGAGGGGCTCGTATCCGATGAAGATCGGCAGAAACAACGAGTATGCGGAAAAAGCCGGAAAATACGGTGAGATAATCTGGGGTGCCAGCTGGAGTCAGTTCCGCGCAAGAATTGAAAGCTACGATTCTGCCAGTGGTACTGTAACCTTCAAATCCCCCGAAAATTCATTTGCATGGAATCATCACGCCGAGGGTGACGCTCCGTACTATCTTGAAAATTCGCTTGACTACTTAGACGCTGAGGGAGAATGGTATCTTGATGTAGATGAGAACGTTCTTTACTACAAGCCGAGAGAAGGCGAGATAATGAACGAAACTGAAATTATCGCGCCGAAGCTTGAAACAATAGTTGACATCAGAGGCGGCGGCATCGATGACAGAGTAAAGGATATATGCTTTGACAATATTCGTTTCCTCCACTCCAACTGGCTTGCGCCGAATGAATACGGATACTGCAGTGTTCAGGGCGGCTTCCGCTATCAGTCAGAAGGCGGCAAAGACAACAGCGCAATCCGCGGCAGTGCGCGCTACGACGCGCCGAAGTCAATGGTTCAGCTGCGGTACACAGACGGAATCGAACTTACAAACAGTGAGTTTTCCTTCTCCGGCAGCTGGGGTATTATGGGATATGAGGGCACTCAAAATACGCTTATAGACCATAACACCTTTGTAAAGAATGCCGGTGGCGGAGTTACAATGGGTATGGCAGGACGCGAATGGGATGACCAGACCGAGGACGAAAAGCCCCGCGAATACACCGACATGGACGGACAGAGCGTGGGCGATACAATCACCAACAACCTCATTGACCATGTTGCCTGCGAATATCAGGATATGGTTGGCATAGGTGCTATGCTGCCACAGCATATGACTATAGCAAACAATGAAATCGGCTATCTCCCCTATACCGGTATAAATATCGGCTGGAACTGGCTCGATACCGACCACGGAATGACGGCAAACAAGGTTTATCAGAACTATATACATAACACCTGTATGCTGCTTCAGGACGGCGGCGGAATTTACTCGCTCGGACGTATGAACGGTGATTCCAATTTCTACTATAATTATATAACTGATACGGTAAGAGGTCAGTGGGCTTGCCATAATAATATTATGGGTATTTATTTCGATAACGGAAGCTGTTATAAGAAGGCACAGGCAAACGTATTCGATAACACGGAATATTCCTTCCAGGCTTCAAACCCACCGAACCATGACAATATCTTTGAGGGTAACTACTATAACTGCCCCGGAGGTATGAGCAGCACAGGTTCATCGGCTAATATCTCGAACAGACCATTTACCAGCGATGCCATTCCTGATGAGGCGCTGAATATTATTGACCATGCAGGTATTGACAAGGACCCGCTTCCGGATCCGTCATCACGCGTTAATATCGCATTCAGAAAGCCTATTACCTCATCGGAAACCGATGACGCTCAGCCAGCCAAAAATGCAACTGACGGCGACCCGTCCACCATGTGGGAACAGTACATGGAAAACAGACCTGATGAAGCCAAGGCTCAGACCTCGCTCACAGTAGACTTAGAGGATTCATATTCTGTTGACGAGATCATGATCACCTTCCAGTACGGCAACCGTTCAAGATATAAGATAGAGTATTCCAATGACGGGAACGACTGGAAAGAATATGCGAACAAGCTTAACATTGATCCTTCACCATCTGAATCGGTATATGAAGCAAAATCAGGCGTTACCGCAAGATATTTAAAGCTCACAATGAATACAGGCGGATGGGGAGCCGGTGTCAAGGAAATTTATGTATACAGCAATGACGAGAATGTTCCGGCATCAGCTGAGATTTCACCCGAAAACGCTGTATATGATAAGTCCCCGGCATGGAAGCAGGAAATAAAGCTTACCGCGCTTGAAAACGGCAGTTCCGTAACAGGCTTAAGAAACGGCAGTTACGAGCTTGTTCCCGATGTTGATTATGAGAAGCATTGGGGCAATGTAATTCTCAAGACATCCTATCTCGACACTCTCCCGAACGGAGAAAACGAGATAACAGTAGAGTTTGACAAGAGTGAAGCAAAGACTCTCACTGTCACAGTTGAAGAAGATGACGGCACTTCAAATATTGCTCTTAACAAGCCTATTGAAGCATCCTCCTACAACACTGACGAAAACCGCTACGCAAAATATATGGTAGACGGCGATTCAGGCACACGCTGGGCTCAGAAGCAGGGTACTGCAAGCGAGACTGCAACAATCATCCTTGATCTTCAGGATACATACCTTGTAAAGAGAACCTCGATTGATTTTGAGCTTGACTCGGCAGGCTATAACTATAAGATAGAATATTCGACAAACGGTGATGTATGGCGCACCTTTGTTGATAATATGAACAAGGCTACGACCACAAGAACCGTGATCGACTCCGGTGAGGCTGTGGCGAGATACTTGAAGCTTACCGTGCAAAACAAGGACTGGGGCGCAAGTATCTGGGAATTACAGGTCAAGGGTTCTCCGTATACGGTCGAGGAGGATCTACAGAACCTCGCACTGAACAAACCGATTACCGCTACCTCCCACAACACCAACGAAGCACAGCGCGAGCCGAAATACATGGTGGACGGCGATTCAAACACACGCTGGGCGCAGGCTTCCGGCACAAACGGTACTCATAACACTATTGATGTTGATCTCGGCAAGGTTTACGATGTCCGTTCGGTTGTAATCAACTGGGAACTGCCTTATGGCAACTATAACTACAAGATCGAATATTCCGAAGACGGAGAAAACTATTCAACCTACGTTGATAAGCTTTCCGTTGGTACAACAACACAAATCACAGAGGATACAAAGAAGGTCAACGCCCGTTATTTCCGTTTGGAAGTAAATCACAACGATTGGGGCGCAAGTATCTGGGAGCTCCAAATTCTCGGTATAGACTCAACCATACAGTCAGGCGAGCTTACCGAGGGTGTATACACACTCAGTGATAATTTTGGCAGATATATTACCGCCGGAGAGTCCATTCCAATTGCATCCACCGATATTGACGGCGGATACAATGAGAAATGGATCGTTGTCGATGAGGACGGAACATATTTCAGACTTATCAACGCACTTTCCGGTGAAGCTCTCGCCTACAGTAATACAGACAGCAGAGATGCCGTAACCGCTCCTGTCTCAGTCGGTGACAGCAAGCAACTCTGGCAGTGGGTAAAGAACACAGATGGAAACGGCTCATCAATGCTGATGAACAAGGACTGCGGTCTTATGCTCCAGATCAACGGCGGCGAAACCAGCAGCAACGGTGCTCCGCTCGGACTTTACTGGTACGAGGGCTGGGTCAGAAAGCACTACTCATGGAAGGTCGAGGAGCAGAAGGACGGAACGATCATGCTGCTCAATGACTGCGGCACATATCTTCGTGCTGACGGCTCAGGCGCAAATGCTCAGACCTGGGAAAAGACAAAGGGTGACGCTCAGAAATGGGAAATCACTAAGACCGGTGATGCCTACACAATCACAAGCACAATTTCCGGCAAGCGTCTTGCACTCAATAACGGAATACTTGTAATGGCTGCGGCAGATGACAATGACGCAAATCAGAAATGGACAGTACAAAAGAGCGGCGATCTTCTTACAAAATCCTGCATCTTTACAAATGTCGCTTCAGGTGAAACTCTCAATATTGAAGGTGCTTCAACCTGGAAATATGTTCAGGACGAAAAGTCCGAGGGACTTCGTCCGTATATAACAGATATTACAACAACGGGAATAGACACAATAACAGTTAATTACAATTACCATTTTGCATCAGCAGAGGGTGAAACCTCATATAAGGTATACGCGCTTGATTCGCGTTCAGCAGCTTCGGGAACAGAGATAGCTTCAGGCCCAGGCAGATCCGGCTTTACATTTGACGCGTCGAAGGTTGATTCGTCAAAGGTACTGCTTATCGCTGTAACACCAAAGGATGTAAACGGCACAGCAGGAGCGGAATATCTTAAATACATTTACCCCGCATTGACCGCTGAATCATTAACACAGTCAATAGCACTTGAAGAAAGCTTTGACGGTATATTTGATACAGTCAACAATAATCAGAAGGGCTGGTCACACAGCGGCGCAGGCGATGTTTTGCTTGATAACAAGGATGGACATACCTCGGCTCTCGGCTTCAAGGGTTCAGGCTGGTTCGGTGAGTCACAGCTGAGTCTTGATTTCTCAAACTCAGGAAATGACTACACTGTACTTTCAGATAAAGCTTATGTTGAATATGATATGTACTTTGATTCAGTAGACAATCATGACCGTGAGAGTCAGGCAGCAATAGGTCTTAAGAGCAACAACAATATGTTCGGTACCATCCAGCAGCGCGGAGATCAGCTTACGCTTGCGGCTGGCGGCGGAAATAATATCGCAAAGCTCTATAGCCTCGGTGACAAGAACGATATAATTCATCACTGGGTAAATGTAAAATACTTTATCGACACAAATAACAATAAATTTGCTGTTGCGCTTGACGATAAGTTTATGACAAGCGATGACGGTACTATCTGGTTTACACCTACAGGCTACACCGTACCTCATAACGAAGGTTCAATCAAGGTTGACAAGGTAACCGGTCTTGCATTCAACAACTGGTGGCAGAGCGATGGAACCGCAATATACATTGACAACCTTAAAACCGGTATATATTCAGACAACGGCTTTGATCCGTGGTCAGTATACGCGGTTGAACCTGCCGGCGGAAAGCTCAATTACGGCGCGGAAAATACTGTTTCTATAAGCATTAAAGAAAATACACCTGTTGAAAACGGCATTGTCTATGTCGGATTATACAAGGAGAACAGACTTTGCTCCGCTGCATTAAATAACAGCATAACATTTGACTCACGCGGAGTTAATACAAACACCTATAAGATAAATATTCCGAAGGAAGCAGGAGCTTACACATTGAAGATATTCATGTGGGATAAAGACCAGAAGCCGATAGCAAGAGCCTATACAAAAAGCTATGCCGTAGAAAGTCCGTTCAGTATGACAAACGTGTTCGGTGATAATATGGTACTTCAGGCTGACCAACCGATAAAATTATGGGGCTACGGATACCCCGGTGATACAGTAACCGCTTCAATCGAAAGTAATTCCGCTGCAGCCGCTGTAAATTCAAACGGTGAGTGGGAGCTTACACTTGCGGCTATGGATGCGGGAACAGGACATAAGCTGACGGTCACAAACGGATCTGAAACCTTGAACTACAACAATGTCGCGCTCGGTGATGTATTTATCCTTGCAGGACAGTCAAATATGGAATTCTGGATGAGCGGCTTTGCTGATTCACTTGCGGATCTGGAGGCTGATAAGGCAAGTGGCAGAGTAAACAACTCAAACATAAGAATAGTTGAGCTTCTGAATCTTGACAGAAACTACGAGGCAACCGAGCCGAGAGAAAACCTGCCTGAAAAGGCTGTATGGGGCGAAATGAACGCTGACCGCGGCTGGCTTGCGTCACAGATCGGCTACTATCTTGCTCAACAGCTTAACGAAGAAACAGGAAGACCTATCGGACTTATATCCGGTGCTGTCGGCGGCTCAGACGTTACAAGATGGCAGAAAAACGGCGATCTGTACAACAACAGGATCTACCCCTGCCGTAAGCTGAATATAGCTGCAATATTGTTTTATCAGGGAGAGGCTGAGGATAAGATCCGTGATGCCGCAAACTACTCCGACGTACTTGCAGAGCTGATTGATGATTACAGAGAAGTATACGATCGTCCCGATCTTCCGTTCTATTATGCTCAGCTCCCGCGTCTTTCAACGCAGCATTTCGAGCATATCCGTTCAGCTCAGATATGGGCTTTGAACAAGGTTGCAAGCAAGAACAATATCGGCGTTATTTCAACACTGGACGAGGTCGGAAACCTTGAGGGGGCCTCCGGCAGAGCAAGATATGATGTACATCCCTACGGCAAGAAGGAAATCGCATCACGCTTTGCAAGATATATAAAGCATGATATTTACGGCGATACAAGCGTTACCGCACACGGACCGATCTATCAGTCGATGGAAGTGAAGGGAAATACAATTGAGCTCACCTTTGACTGCACAGGTGCTTTAAAGGTTCTTCCAAAGGATAAATACGCTGATCCGGAAACACCTTCAACGCTTGACTTCAACTCACTTTATGAGTTTGAAATTGCCGGAGCAGACGGTGTATACAAGAATGCTAAGGCAGAGCTCAGCGGAAATAAGGTAATCCTTTCAAATCCGACAATATCAGAGCCGAAAAATGCAAGATACGCGTACAGCGCATATCCAGAGGCTCCTAATCTGACAGATGAATCGGGACTTCCCTCATACACCTTCTGTACAGAGCATTTTTAAAGAATTAAGAGCCTATCCGTAATTAAAGAAGTGCATATTGCGAAGTCGGATTTTTCGTTAGATTGTACAAAAAATCCGACGCATACTGGCGTATGCCGAGGATTTTTTTGGCGATATAACGGAAAATCAGCAAGCAAGATGCGCTTAATTTAATTTGCGGATAGGCTCTAAGGACGCAACTGATAACCTCGTACCAAAGGCTTCTGACATACAATATGTCAGGAGCCTTTTTATACCGAAAAATTTTCCCGTCACAGCCTTGTATGCAGGCACAGCACAAGCCTCTGCGGGCACAGCATAAGACAATACGCAAATGATGATATATAATAAAAGAAAAACTCAGAGGTGAAAAATATGTTTCTTACTACATTAAACGGCAAATGGCAGCTGCGTTTTGCAGACGGCAAACAGCTGTACGATGCGGAGGTTCCCGGCTCCGTATTTTCGGACCTTATGAATAACGGGGTTATGGAGGACCCTTTCCTGGGTGACAACGAATACAAAGCACTTGAATTATCAAAATCGGATTTTGAGTATATCCGTGATTTTTATCTTGAAAATATTGATTTCGATCATATTTTTCTGAATTGTGACGGTCTTGACACACTGTGTGATGTATATCTTAATGATGTTCTGATACTCAAAGCCGACAATATGCACCGGTGCTACAAAACCGAAATAACAGGCTATGTAAAATCCGGCATCAACACAATCCGCATTTATATAAATTCACCCACCATGTACGCACTGAGAAAGAATGACGAGCAGTTTCTGACAAGCTGCGCCGATGCCGTACCCGGAATATCCCATATTCGCAAGGCGCACTATATGTTCGGTTGGGACTGGGGTCCGAAGCTGCCCGATTCAGGAATCTGGCGCGACATTTACATAACCGCATTTAACAAATCCCGGCTGGGTGATATACAAATAGCTCATGACGGCACGGAGCAGGAATGGAGCATAAAGATTTCAACTGAGGTGCTAAGTGAGGATATAAGCTGTTGTGAGGTTGAATACAGTCTGACCTCACCTGAAGGAGAAATAATATATTGCAGCAATGAAAGCAAAATAAAAATCCCCTCACCCAAGCTCTGGTGGCCCAATAATATGGGAGATCAGCCGCTGTATACACTTTCCGTTCGTCTTATTGAGAATGGCACGGAAACCGATACCCGCTCATATAAGCTTGGTCTGCGTAAAATTAAACTTATCCGCCGGCCTGATAAATGGGGCGAGAGCTTTGAATTTGAAATCAACGGTCAGTCCATATTCGCCATGGGCGCAGATTATATTCCGGAGGATAACCTTTTGCCGCGTATAACTCGTGAGCGCAGCGAGCAGCTTATACGCGCGTGTGCCGAAGCTAATTTTAATATGCTGCGAATCTGGGGCGGAGGCTATTATCCTGACGATTGGTTCTACGACCTTTGCGACAAATACGGAATTCTTATATGGCAGGATCATCTCTATGCCTGCGGCGCATATAAGTTTAGTGACAGCTTCAAGGAAAGCATTACCGCCGAAACTGAGGATAATGTGCGCCGTCTGCGCCACCATGCCTGTCTTGCTCTGTGGTCCGGCAATAATGAGCTGGAATATGCGTGGGCGTACTGGGGCTGGGGCGAAGCATACGGCGAGGAGCTGAAGCACGATTATCTGCGCCAGTTTGAGGAGTATCTTCCCGCTCTTACAAAAAGTCTCGATCCATATACCGATTATATTACATCATCGCCTACCTCCGGCGGAGGGTTCGACGATCCCAATGACGAAAACCGGGGCGATATGCACTATTGGGAGGTATGGCACGGACGAAAGCCTCTCACGGATTATAGAAAGCTGTACCCAAGGTTTATGTCGGAATTTGGACTGCAATCCTTCCCAGATATAAAGACAATTAAAAGCTTTACCGACCCGGAGGACAGAAATATCTATTCTTATATCATGGAATGTCACCAGAAAAACGGTACCGGAAATGAAAAAATTATGTACTACATATCCGAGCACTTCCATTATCCTAAGAATCTTGACGCGGTTGTATATCTATCACAGCTGGTTCAGGCAGAGGGAGTGCGCATCGGTGTTGAGCATTGGCGCAGAAACAGAGGTCGGTGCATGGGAGCACTGTACTGGCAGCTTAACGACTGCTGGCCCGGCGCGTCATGGTCAGGCATAGACTGCTATGGCAGAAGGAAGGCTCTGCACTGTTTTGCAAAACATTTTTACGCGCCCCTGCTTATCGGCAGTGTATACGAGGACGGCTGTATGGCTCTGTTCGTTTCAAACGAAACGCGGGAAGCCGTTTCCGATACAGCTGTATGGCAGTTAAAAAGCTTTGAGGGTGAAATACTTATGCAGGGAGAATGCACGGCGGATACCTCTCCTTATTCATCACAGGAACTGACAAGAATACAAATGCCGGATATGACATATACGCAAAAGTGCGGAGTATATTTTGAATTTGGCTTTAAAAATTCAAGAAAACATGAAGCAGCTTTTCTTGTCCCCTATAAGCATCTTATGCTTGCAGAGCCGGAAATCACATATACAGTCAGATATTCCGGCAGCAGAACACATATAGAGCTGTCTGCAAAAAAGCCGGCGTTGTTTGTTCACATAGAAGCAAACGACTGTGTCTTCTCGGATAATTATTTTCATCTCATGCCTGGAAGAACAGCCGAAATAACCGCTGATGAATATGTTCCGTATGAAAATATAAATATTTCATCTCTCTATAACAGCTTTGAATAAGCAATGCAAAAACCACTCCCTAAGCACTTTTTAGGGAGTGGTTTTTATTTTATCTGTAGATCATAACCTCATAGAGTGAATAACCCCAGCCGGTGCCGCGCTGATTCAGCTTTAGCTTTACATACCTTGCATTGACAGTTTCATCAAGCACATACCTCTTTGTGCCGGATGTACCGTTTGATTCTGTATATACCTGAGTATAGTTTTCTCCGTCGGACGATACGGAAATATCATAAACCTTACCATATGCCGACTCCCATACCAAATACATCGTTCTGAAGGTCTTTTCTTCACCAAGGTCAATTACAACCCACTGGTCATTTTTTTCGCTTTCTGACATACTTGAAGTGTCATACCTTGATACCCAGCGACTTGAAAGATCGCCGTCTGTCAGCTTCTGAGCGTCATATCCACTTTCCGATGAGCTTGCCGAAACTGCCGCACCTACAGCAAGATTAGGCTCAACATTGTTGTTTATTTCAAACTCATACATCGAATATCCCCAGCCGGTAGCGCGCTTTTCACCTACCCAACGAACATATCTTGCACGTATAGGCTCAAAGCTAAAGCTTTCGGTTCCGCCATTGCCGTTATCCTTGCGCACTGCCTCAGTGAAATTCTCGCCGTCGGAAGAAACCTCTATCTTATAGCTTGAAGCATATGCTGCCTCCCACCGGATCACAAATGATGTAATTGTTTTTTCCTCACCGAGATCTACCAGCAGCCAGTTATCATCCTCGCTGCTTGATGCCCAGCGTGAACCTGTATTACCGTCTGTTGCATTCTTTGCCGGGTTCGAGGCTTCTTCACTCGATGCTTTAACAGAAAGAGCTTCAGGCGCCATATTTCTGTTCACATATGTCGGCGGCAGCATTTCCGCATTTTTAAGTATCGCTGCGTCAGCATACGGCTCCATATCCGATGACCATACATAACCGCGTATTTCACAATCATTATAGTCGCCTTCATCAAGAGTAAGAGCATCTGTTGAAACAGTTGTCGTTCCCTCCGCAACCTGTGCGGGCAGCTCCTTAACAACAGTCTTTTCAAGCCTTCCGGCTCTGTAGAAGCCAAGCATCACCTTTCCATCAATCGCAGTATCAGAAGCCGCTGTTATATCAACATGACCTGTATAGCTTCCATCGGTCATAACCCCTTCATTCGACTGTGAAAGTCTTTCTATGTTAACCGCGCTCACATATGTTTGGTTTTCCTCACCAAATTCCTGCTCATCAACGTTCCAGCCCTCTACCATAAACACCGGCTCGTCATCACCGAGGCTTGACTGCTTGAATTCAGCCCATACCTCTCTTGTTTCGCCCGGCATCAGTGAGAAATAGTTATCCTCGTAATATACGGGAAGAACTCTTTCATTGTCACTGCGCTTCATAACCTTAAGCCTTAACATTATTGCCGGAGTATCTCCTGTATTTTTGAGCAGAATTTTATAGTGCTTATACGGATACTGCTCCTCGGCACCATCGTCACCGGTATGAATATATTCTGCGCTTATTTCTGCCTTATTCATGTCCGCCATATCTGAATAATCCTGATAATTAGGATATTCATCATAGCTTCTCGTATTGTGCCAATAGAAATCCCTGCCTACTGTTTCGCCCAGTTCATTTTTCACTGTCGTTCTTATAAATTTCAGAGCCGACGCACCTGACGGAAATGAAAGCGTTGTTACAATTTCACTTGTATCAGAAGCAAGCGTTTTTGTCTGAGTATTGTTATACAGAAGCTTTCCGTCTATATCAAATACATCCACCGATGCCGTAAGCTCCTTTTCCTCCGGTGTGGAATTATGCAGCACCATTGTGTTGTCTGACGGGTTCCAGATATAATTTACCGGCTGATTAGCGGTTTTAGCTCCGTAATATCCGCCGTTGCCGTCATGATAATAGTCATAGCTCTGCCACATTAGCGATGTCCATGCGGGATTACTCATCCACATAAGAAGTCCGTTCGTATTTACCGCATATACCGATTCAAACATCGCCTTATGTATCTCATAACCCTGCATTTGTGCGCGGCTCACAAAGCCTTCAAAGCTGTCGTAATCACCGTAGTTTCTGAGCGCCTTCATGTAATCCGCTCCGTTTACATTCCACTGCATTGCAAAATCATGCAGTGCCCACATATCATTCTGCGGCCACAGATTTTCCTCCGGAAAGATTTTTAGCATTGTTTCCTTAACTGGTATGTTCGGAAGTCCGCGCTCACTGTTCATCATACCCGGCACTGAATTTGTGAAGTAAAACGTAGGTGTCTTTGCCTGATGCGGACCGTCAACCGCCACAGGCTTTTCAGCCGAATTAGGTATATATGTGCGCGTTCCGTCGTACTCATCAACAATTCTTCTCAATCCCGCCTCAATTGTATTTTGTCCTGCATTATTTATGTAATCATCACTTTCCGGCCACATCTCATTTGCACCGCAGTACATTACAAGCGACGGATGGTATCTGTAATTTTTGACCTTATCCACCGCATTTGCAAGGAACATATCAATATCCCTCGGATGATGCAGCCAGCAGCCCGGCAGAAAGAAATCGTCCCATACAATGATACCGTATCTGTCACACGCGTTGTAAAACTCAGGGTCGTTGGTCTGTCCTCCCCAGTTTCTTATCATGTTAAAATTATTTTCCTTTTGCAAACGTATTTTCTCGTCATACTTTTCGGCATTAACATCAAGGTCCTGATCCTCAAGTCCCCAGTTTCCGCCTCTTACAATAATGCGGGTACCGTTGCAGTAAATTGTAAGCTTATCACCGTTTCTATAGCCGTTTCTGTCGCTTTCATCTGTTTTTTCGCGGTTGTAGGTGATTTCACGAACCCCAAATTGAAAGCTTTTTTCATCTGAAACAACGCCGTTTGTTTCAACAGTCATATTCATCGTGTACAAAGGCTGCTCTCCGTAGGTATTGGGCCACCAGATTTCCGGATCGTCCATTATTGCAGTGTCAAAGATTACATCCGCCGATGAATTTGCCGCAACACTTACACTCTTTTCAAAAACGATATCCGGACGCTCAGCAATTACTCCCTTTACATTGGCGGTAATTTCACTTCCGCTTGTGTTCTTTACCTCTGTTTTCAGCGTCAGCTTTGCCCGTGTGAGGTCAAGAGTACTCCCGTCAACATTGAATATCTCTTCATCGCCTATCCACTCCGAATCCACCGGCTGTGTCGGCGTGCTGTTTTCCCGTTCAAACTTAGTTACTACCCACGGATCTACAAGCTGCGCAGCTCCCGAATATGAAAGAGTTACCTCATTATATATACCTATATTTCTGCCGCGTATGGTCGGGACCCAGTCCCAGCCTGCAGCTGCCGAATATGTAGGCGCGTCTCTGCCTATGCTGCCGCTGTTGCCGAATACGCCACCCATAGTTCCGGGGTGTGCGTCATTTGAAATGTATGCTGTTCCCGGATCGGTATTGCAGTGGATAAGCACGGCAAGATAATTTTCACCGCCATAATTCACATAATCTGTAATATCGAACCCAGCTCTAGTAAACGCTCCGTTAATATCGCCTATGAAGCTCCCGTTAAGATAAACGTCTGCCTTCCAGTTTATCGCCTGAAAATTCAGACATACCTTTTTGCCCTCACGATCCTGCGGTACTGTAAAGCTGTTCCGGTACCAGAAATTGCTCTTAAAATAGCTGTCAGAGATAAGCTTCTGCTGATCGGCATAGTTCGGATCCGGCACAGCTCCGGCACGCTTATATGAGGTAAGCACTGTACCCGGCACAATTGCGGGCAGCCATGAGGAGCTGTCATAATCACCTGTCGAAATCTCCTCGCCGCCGCCTTCTACCAGCGACTCACGCTCAACTCTCCAGTTTCCGCCGGAAAGCACGGTCGTTCCGTCCTCTCTTTCCTCCGGCTCCTTGTCTGCCTCGCCTGTGTAATTTACTTCATTTGTGCCGAGCACTTCAAATTCCTTCACAATAAATCCAACAGCGTCAGAGTCCGCAGCCGTATTACACTGTAGCTTCACATATCTTCCGCTTTCAGGAGATGAAAATTTGATTTCCTCCATTCCGCCCGCACCGTTAGTTTCCGCTGCAACAGTGCGCCAGTTCTCGGCATCATCTGATATCTGTATTTCATAATTATCCGCATACGAGCTTCCCCAGTATATATTAACTCCGTTTATCTCGCTTTCACCGCCCAAATCGGAATATATCCATTCGTCACTGTTTGTTTCACTCATCCATACACTGGTAAATTCAAATACATTGTCATTATACGATGCGAGAACAGGCTCATTGTTTTCATCATACATATTCCATTCCGACATATATATTCTGTCGGTTTTCGCGGTCATTTTCAGTCTGTACCTGAGATATGCGGTTTCGTTCTCCGGAATCTCAAAGCTTTGCTCCTCACCGTTATATGCAAAACTCTGAGACGACCGTGTATCTATCTCATCCCAGTTCTTTCCGTCCAACGACCCCTCCAGCGTCCAGCCGGCGGCATACAGCTGGGTTGACCAGTCAGCCTGTCCAGAAGCAAGCGTATAGCTCTTTATCACCGTCTTTCGCGGCAGACACACACTTACCCACGCGCTTTTGTGATATGTTTCCCAGTTTGTCGAGGTATCACGGTCAAACAGATACTGCACATTTCCGTAGCGCGATTCATTTCCATGCTCATGCTCAAAGGTATAAGCCATATTAAGCTCATCTTCATCGTTCCCTATTATGCCGTCCGCCGCAAGCTGAGCAGTTTCGTTGCAGTTGTACGAGCTGCTCTGATACATCGCCCGCCGATAAGAAAGGTTACGCTCTTCCCCAGCAGAATATGTTGTGGTATTTTCGCATACTATACCGGAGAACATCGATACTGCTGCAACTACGGCACATACTGCTCTTGATTTTTTATACATAATTCCGACCTCCTATATAAATTCTTATATATTCAGTATAACATTAAAAAAATTTCCGGTCTTGTATTGACGGAATATATTTTTGTGTTATAATAACATTATACACTACACGAAAGGAATATTTTATGAACGGAAATACATTATATGCGTCAGAGCTTATTCACAGCGCAGTCGGTTCAAACTGTCACATAGAAAGAGACATAAAAAATGCCTCCCCGCCGCACTCTCACGATTATTACGAGGTGTTTATTATCCTTGCCGGAAGCTGTATTCACAGGGTGAATGATGCCGTGCAGCAGCTTAAAGCCGGGGATATGGTTTTTATCCGCCCTGACGATACCCATTCATACGAGTATGCTCCCGGGTATACAGGCACGCCATGCAGCTTTCTCAATGTGAATTTTATAAAAGAATCAGCAGATTCCGCGTTTGCATATCTTGATAACCGCGAGTTCGTCCACGCACTTACCAAAGCGCCGATGCCTCCTGTCATCTCGCTTGATGCCGCGCAGACCGAAGCAATGGTAAAAAAATCCAGTCAGATAAATGTATATGAGCCGATTAATCCTGCCAAAGCACGTATCGCCGCCCGCAGTATTCTCATTGATATGCTGACCTGTTTTTATCTCAGCTACACGCAGGATTGCTCGGAGCATACTCCGAAATGGTTTGAAGAGCTGCTTTTAGATGTTCAGCGCAATAATCATTTTATCTATGGTCTCGGCGGCCTTACTGAGCTGTCCGGAAAAAGTCCCGGACATCTGAACCGTATGTTCAAGAAATATATGGGTATTACTCCGACAGAATATATAAACAGTCTGAAGCTCAACTACGCCAAAATTCTGCTTATTACCACTGATATGCCGATCATCAATGCGTCATTTGAAGCCGGCTTTGATAATCTGAGTCATTTCTATCACCTTTTCAAGAGCATGTACGGCATCTCACCAGGACAAATTCGCAAAAATAATACACAAAACCAGCGGCAGCTACAATCATAATATGACTGCAGCCGCCGCTGTACTTTATAAAAATCGAAATTTTACACATGAATATCTGGAGGTTAATAATCTTGAACATTATAATTTTATGTTTGATATAAACGAGCTTTCCTTGGTGGAATCTTAACAAAAAAAGCTTAAAGGATTTCAGACTTTTTTGTAACCCTTCCGGAGCACAGATGTCATCATAACTTCATAAGTACCGTACTTCTGAATGAACAACAGTTGGATTTTACAAAAATTGACGTGAATTAATATATAATGACTTACCGATAAAATTGATGGTTATAAAATACGCGCAAGAAGTTATTTTCTTTCTGTAATTGCATATCTGTCAAGCCTTGATAATTCGATGTAAGAAAATATATCGGAAAATATTTAAAAAATAATTTATACAGCAGAATATATATACTTTTGAATAAGTAATCTATAGTGAACTGTTAGTATAATAATTACATTTTGAGTGTTTCCATAATAACTCAGACATATTATGTCGTACATTTTACTTATTCAATTATATATAGCTAAAATTACTTGAAATAAACTCCCTTCAAATTTGCACATCAGTTTTATATGTGCTATACTGATTATAACAAAGAAAGCAAGTTTTAAATGAAGGAAGTTTTCAAAATGAAAAAATCTAAAATTTTTGCAGCGACATTAACTGCGATTATGACATTATCCGCAACAGCACTTGCCGCGGAAGTACCGCGTGAAATGGCTTCGGCAAGCTCTACAGATGAGAGCATTGCCGTTACCGAAAATCTTATCGGCGGTATTATGGACGAGATACTTGCGAGTGAGGGCTACGGCATGGCAAGCGCAAGAGCTGACACGATTATCCGCAAGGCTGTCATTGCAAGACAGACTAACGGTTACGGTTATGGAATATTAGCTGCAACCTCACAGAACGCTATCCGCTATTATCGTGACCTGTACTTGCGTCCCGATTACTATGCCTCCGAGGAAGAACGGGTAAAAGGCTTAATTGCCGATATAATCACTGACGTTCAAAATGGCAAAGATTACAATGTTGTGCTCGATAAAGCATATACACGAGTTTATCAAGCAGCCAATCATGCATATAATCCTGATGTTGACCGAATAGGTAATTTCTGCTATTGGGACATTCCACCTGTTGATGCTGCTTCGCTTACTATTGCAAGAAAACTGCTTTTAGCGGCTACACCAACCGAATAAAAATATGGAGTGCTGAATTATTAACAGTTCAGCACTCCGTGTTTTTAATAACAATTCGGTCTGCGGAATACGGTAAATCCAACGCTTGATGCAGTTGATACCACAACATTATTTGCACTGCTTGAACAGCGAAATACAAGTATATTTCCGTCCGCATCCTTACCGACCACAATTCCAACGTGACTATAACTCGACAAGAAACACAAATCTCCCGCTTGCACGGCTGACGCGGATACCTGCATACTTCTATCTCTTTGCCCATAGGTTCCGTCACCAACATACATTCCGCTGTTATTAAATGCCCATGAAACATAGCCGGAGCAGTCCAAACCGTATGCACGTATCGTTCCCGATGACGGACTTCCGGCGGCTGTTACACGCTGCATAGTGCCCCACGCGCTATCCCAACCGATTGCGCTGGATTTGCCACCCCAGAAATAATTTACTTTACCGACAAGTGAACCTGCGTTTTTCACGACATCTTTTCGTTTCTGCGGCAAACTGTCCGGCAACCCATTTATAATACTCTGAACATCTGCGTCTGTGATTGCAAGACTGTGGCTTGATGAGGTTAAAATATCACCATGCGCCAACAGTGTTTCAACCGCTTCACGCTGTTTTTCAGTCAAGTCGTACTCGTCCATAAATTCATCCTTAGTTTTGCCCTCAATCGTAATTGTAAGACTCACTTGCGGATTTTCTTCATCGCCGGTTTCCTCTGTTTCGTATGTAACCTCGTTTGCCGTTCTGAAATACCCCTTTAGCTTCTCAGCTTTATCATAATCGAATACAACAACATCCTCGGCTGTATCGTCCTCCGCACCGGCGAACTTTGCAGCAAATACAGCAATTACAATGTTATTATCCGTCCGATTATCAATGACTTCAACCTCCGTATGGTCAACCGACAACTCTACATCTTCTGTTTCCTGAGTCAGCTCCACGTTATACTCCGCGATAATTTGCGACAGCGGAATACTTCCCGCATCATTAGCTTCTTCCGAGAAGAATATTCCGAACGGACTTGCTGCTATTGCCGCCATGATAATCACGACAATAAGCACCACCAGCCGTACCGCCCAACCGCCAAGTGCCGCTATTGCAGAAATAAGTGCCTTCGCCACTGCAACAACCGCCTGTGCAACCTTTTTTGTTACTGCGACTGTAGCTTTAACAGCAGCTTTAGCGGCTCTTGCGCTTTGCCGGGCAAGCTCCTTTGTTCGCTTTACTGTCTGCTTCGCTGCCTTAACTGCTTGCTTTTGCGTCTTAACAGCTTTTTTTGCCGACTTCTGCGCTGTCTTTGCAGATTTTCGAGCAGTCTTAACTATTCGTGGCTTGCCTGTCGGCTTAGACCTTGGTTCAGAAGATTTACTTTTTATAAGCCTCCTTTCGCCTGAGATGATATTCTTTTTTGAAATATCAAGCTCCTTAACCTTTATATCAGCCGTCTGTGCATGAGTACGAATATAGCTTTCACGAGTTTTAATATCCGTTTTCTTGACTTTGATTTCCTCATGTATACGCTGGTTCGGTACTGCTTTCTGCTGTGTATTCAGCTCATTTTGACTCAGAATATTAGCCGTTGAAACATCACCCGATGTGACAATATCAGTCTCTGGAGTATTGACTGCTGGCACAAAATCTGTATTAAGAGCTTCGGTATTTCTGCGCAGATCATCTTTCGATTTCAGCTTATTCTGTACATACTTTTTTGCCGCCTGTGCCTTATCCACCATAGGTTGCTGCTGCCGCTCTTTTTCCCGTACTGCCTGCAAGGTTTTAGGCTTCGAATACACCGTTCCTGATTTTATTTGGTAGGTGTGTCCTTTTTGCGCAGTCTTAACCTGCAAATACTCCGATTTGGTTTTTATTCGCATTTTAGGTGCAGAAGCCGACACATTAGTATGTTGGATCTCCCGTTCCGGCACAGTATTTGTATTTTTAACCGGTTCTAAAACATTCTTTTTTGCAATCGACTGTTTTTGCGCCTTGACCTGCACCTGTTTTGTCTTAATTTTTGGTGTTTCATCAACAGAACGAGCTATAACGCTATCCTTAGTCTTGACTTGTGAAGGTTTATCAATGGAACGAGTCACAATACTGTCCTTGGTCTTGATTTTAGGCAACTCATCGGCATGGTGCGATGCAACATTTTCTTTGGTCTTTATATCCTCTTTATGTTCTTTTGCTTTTACAGCCGCATTCTGACGAGCCTGTATTTTCAGTTGCTCCTGCGGAGCCTGATTTGCTTCTGGCAAAGCCATCTGTGGAAATTCTACATTCGGCGGTGATATATCAGCGGCATCGTTCGGAATATTTCTATCCCGGCTGCGCCGCTGAACTACATTTTTCACATACCGGCCTGTCTGTTTTACAGCGTCCGCTGCTGTATATACCGCGCTTTCCGCTTTATCCTCCACAGTGTCAACTGCATAATTTTCAGGTGACTGCTCCTGTTCCTCCGTCTGACGCTGCAATTCAGCTTTGCCCTTTACATACTGCCGTTTCAGCGTATCAACCGCACTTATCGGAACAGACGCAGATTTTACACTCGCGGCAGTTTTTATCTTGCTGACATTCGTATGTATCGAGGCAGTCTTGCTTTTCAAGGTGTTATTCTTTGTTTTTGGTGCTGATTTTTTATTCTCCAAAGCATCTCACCGCCTATCTGTGACGCTTTTTATCCTCACACATTAACTTGTCGCAATGTTTTATAAGCGCGTCCCGTCAAAACTATTATCGTATGACGCATATCCCATTGACACATCAAGATTATACGGTACGTCGCACCACTTAAAGCCTATGTCATCTCTCAATTCGGCTATATAAGCACGAATATCTTTTTCAGCAATACATATAAATTCATTTCCACTGATGCGGTATATATATGTATTCTCATCAAAACACACCTTCAAAAGCTCTGCAACAATTCTTATAGCTTCATCGCCTGTGCGCCGTCCATAGGTTTTGTTAATCTCCTTTAAGCTGCTGAGTTTAATGGAAACAATATAAATATCCTTTAGATTTGCAGTCGGTTTTCTGAGCTTTTTCAGACGTTCCTCGTATGCGTTACGGTTTAATACTCCTGTCATTGCATCTATGTATGCTAATCTGAATAATTTTTCTACGCCTTTCTTTTTCATCATCTTTAAATTCCTTTCAAAAATTTAGCGGCGGTTTTATGCCGCCGCTGTTGTTAAGTATTGCTTGCCGGACTGGTACTCATTAATTTAAATAACTGCGTATCAGTTGGAAAATCGTTAATAAACGGTACTATCGAGCCGCCAACCTTAATAAGCCCATGTCCTGCCGGCGCATTTGTAATATATCCCATCTGTGTTGAGGATATATTAAGAAGTCCCGCAAGCTCTATTCTATCCGACGGTGCCTGATTGAGCATTTACAATTATATGGTTATGCAGGTGTGATTTATCAAGGTGTGTTCCTATAACTATCTCAAATCTATCACCGAAACATTCCTGCGCAAACTCCATCCCGATTTTATGTGCCAACTCCGATGTAACCTCTCCCGGCTTGAATGACTGAATATAATGATAGGCAAGCACTTTATCGATTTTGCCGAATTTACGCTTTGTAGCCATCATTTCAGTATACGTATTTTCAACACTTGAACAGTTAATCGCACTTTCAAATAACCGCTGCTCTGTTTTTGTAGGATTTGCAGCATAGTCAATGATATTATCAAGCGAGGTTTTTTCTTCATTATCAAGTGTTTTAGCAAAAAAGTAGTCATGAATAAGGAAATTGTGCTTATCACATTTCTTATCCAACACCTTAAAATCTCCGAATGGAATGTTGCCGACAGCCGCATCAAAAAAGCTGTCGGGAAGTGTAGTATCCTCATAGCCTTGTATTGCAACAGAGTTTTTCTGATACAGCTGCTGCGCAATTCTTCCCGATATGCTATCAAGCTCAATGCCGTAAACTTTGCAGCTGCTAAGACTATCGGGCATCATGCCCTCAAAATTGCCGATCCCCATTGAAGGATCTAAGATATTCCCGGACTTAAGTCCCATATTTTCAAGAGCATTGTAAATCGAACGTATTACCACCGGCGGTGTGTAAAATGCAGTCAGTGAGCTTTCACGCGCCGAGGTATATTCGTTATCTGTCAGCAGGTTTTTCAACTGAATATATTCAGTATGCCAATTATCCTTAGTTTCATCAAACGCATCCGATAAACCACCCCAACCGACATATCGCGATAAAATCTCCTGTTCCTCCGGTGTCGCAAGCCTGTGTTCTTCTTCAAGCATTTTCAACATTTCAATCGCTGTAATGTTATTTTTAAACTTCTCCTTTGGATCTCCTATGCCGAGGTTATCGTCTGTAATACGGAAATTATGGCGCTCCGACATTGGTATTTCGGGATAAATCACGGTGTTGTCAACCCTGGTGGGTTTAAGTTTTTCGATATTTACTATCAAGTCAGATTTATCCGATTGTTCCTGTTTCGGTATCTGCTCCTGCTCTGTCAGTATGCGCTCCACCGTATCTATTTTTTCAACACGGTTTATCGGCAAATTTACGATAACTCCGCTGTTTTCAAGTTTTTTCACATATTGCTCTACAGCATATGCCGGAAATCCCGTCATAGGAATATCACCGTTTTCATTATGCCTGCGCGTTAATGTAACCTCCAGAACCCTAGCGGCTTCTACCGCTTCTTCACCGTAAATCTCATAAAAATCACCGACTTTTTCAAGCGTTATATTCCTAATCTCCGCCAATTCCTCCGCAAATTTATATGCACAGCCCGCCGTCAGCCCCGTTGAATAACCCTTTAAATCATTCATCGTATCAATCAGACTTTGCCGCGTCTGCGGATTTTTTATTGCTTCACTGATACCGATTTCTGTTTTGTCAATCAGATCCTCAACCTGATGCTGTTTAAAATATTGTAAGCGTAAAATAATACAGCGGATTGAATTAATCTCCATCTTATGTGAAAA
>JAUNPN010000205.1 GCA_030536655.1 bacterium
AATATATCGTGTTCTGTACTAACAGAAATCATCTTGATGAAATGGTAAGTCATGTGTATGAGTGGTTCGGCGGAGTTGATACGGATATGCACATATATAAGGTATATTCCGAAGATCCGACCGCAAGCAAGGAATTTCTTGCGTTTAAAGAAGATAACAGCGAGCATTTAAAGCTTCTATATTGTATTGATATGTTAAATGAAGGTGTACACGTCAATGACATCGACGGAGTTGTGCTGTTCCGTCCGACGGTATCGCCTATCATATATAAGCAGCAGATAGGCAGAGCCTTATCTGCGAATAAAAACAGAAAACCTGTTATTTTTGATGTAGTGAACAATTTTGAAAACCTTTACAGTATATCAACAATACAGGAGGAAATAAATCTTGCCGTAAGCTATTACAGAAGTCTTGGACAAGAAGAAAGGATAGTCTGTGATACGTTTGAAATAATAGACGAAACTCGTGACTGTAAGGAACTGTTTGAAAATCTTGAAGGAAGTCTTTCCTCAACATGGGAGATGTATTTTCTGGCAGCAAAGCAGTATTATGAAACGCGAGGGAATTTGCAGGTGCCTAAAAGTTATGTGACGGATGATGGTTTGACACTTGGCATATGGATAGGAACTCAAAGACGTGTGAGAAATGGTAGTATCGGCGGTATCCTTACAGATGACAAGATACAAAGGCTTGATTCAATCGGTATGGTCTGGGAAAATGTTCTTGAAAAACGCTGGGAGGAAGGCTTCAGACATGCGGAGGAGTATTTTAAGATATTTGGAAATCTTGATGTTTCGGCACAATATATGTCACAGGATGGATACAAGCTTGGGACATGGATAAACAGAAACAGAGCATGGTACAAGAATAACAGCTATGCCGGTGTACTTGATGATGAGCGAGTGTCAAGATTGAATGACATTGGAATGATATGGAGCCATAATAACACTGTTTGGGAAAAGAATTATCTGTCTGCCGCAGCATACTTTAACGAGCATAAAAATCTTGATGTACCAAGAGGCTATGTTGATAAGAATGGTATAAAGCTTGGTGTGTGGACAGCAAATCAGAAAAATGCATATAGAAAAGGTACATTGACAGATGAACAAATTGAGCGTCTGGAAATGATAGGTATGCAGTGGATGAATAAGCAGGACAGACAGTGGATGGAGATTTATGCTGAAGCGGCTGAGTTTTATAGAAAGCAGGGAAACCTTGATGTACCGCTGAGTTATAGGACAAAAAACGGAATTGTATTAAGAAAGTGGCTGTATAATCAGCGTACAAATAAAAGACTGAGCAAAGAGCGTCGAGCATTACTGGACAGTATCGGGATGAAATGGGAGGAAAAAGACTCATGGACCGAGAGGTATGAGCTTGTGAAACGGTATTTTGAACAGCATGGGAATCTTGATATAAGCCAGGATTACAAGACGGATAACAATATTTGGCTTGGAAAGTGGTTATATGAGCAGAAGAAAAATAAAGCGAAACTTACAGAAAAACAGATACAGCAGCTTGAAGCTATAGGAATAGATTGGCGGCTCAGGAGTGAGGCTCTTTGGGACGAAAAGTATGCTGAGGCTGCGGATTTCTTAAAAAAGAATGGGCATCTGCATATTTCTAGGGAATATTCAAGTGAATGTGGATTGGATTTGAATTTATGGATGTATAAGCAGAAAAGGCTGTTTAATGAAAAGCGGTTGAATGTGCGGCAGATAGTGAGGTTTGGAGAACTGTTAAAAGAGGCAGGACAATATGAAAACAGAAATGACGTTGCGGGAGCTTTCTGATGAATTTGGTAAGGATAAAAAGATAAGAGTGCTGTGTGAGGATGAGAATACAATTGTTTTCACCTTCGGCAAAAATCAAAAGCCATTGAGTGAAGGATATAGCTTTGAAATGGGGATGTAAAAATGTACAGGAAATTCGGAAAAAGAATGATAGATATAATTCTGTCGGCGATAGGGTTAATATGCCTTTCATGGCTGTTTCTGATACTTATCATAGCGATAAAGCTTGATTCGCCGGGATCTGTTTTATTTAAGCAAAAACGCGTTGCAAAGGGAAAGAAATACTTCAATATCCTGAAATTCAGGACAATGCGGACTGATACGCCGAAGGATATTCCAACGCATATGCTCAGCAATCCGGATGCATACATAACAAAAGTAGGAGCGTTTCTGCGAAAATACTCGCTTGATGAGCTTCCGCAGATATGGAATATCTTTGTAGGTCAGATGGCGATTATAGGACCGAGACCGGCTCTGTGGAATCAGTATGACCTGATCGCGGAGCGTGATAAATACGGCGCAAATGATGTGCGTCCGGGTCTGACCGGATTGGCGCAGATAAGCGGCAGAGATGAGCTTGAAATTGATGTGAAGGCAAGGCTTGACGGAGAATATGTACAGAAAATGAGTTTTTTGTTTGATGTAAAGATGTTCTTTGGGACTATTTTAAGCGTAGTAAAACATGACGGTGTTGTTGAGGGCGGCACAGGGGAAAAGGAAAAGCAGAAGGAGATTGCAGGGTGAAGCGGATTCTGATTACAGGTGCAAACAGCTACATAGGGACAAGCTTTGAGAAATGGATGAAGCAGTATGACGGATATAAAGTTGATACTGTGGACACCTTAGACGGTAAATGGAAGCAGGCGGATTTTTCAAAATACGATACGGTTTTCCATGTTGCAGGACTTGCTCATGCGGATCCGAAGCCTGAAATGCGAGATTTATATTATAAGGTAAATACAGATTTGGCTGTTGAAGTAGCAGGATATGCAAAAGCACATGGAGTAAAACAGTTTATTTTCATGTCAAGCATAATTGTATATGGCAATAATAATTCTTACATAAATAATGATACAATTCCAACACCAAAAAACTTTTATGGCGACAGTAAATTGCAGGCGGATATAAGGCTGCATAAGATGCAGGCGGAGGGCTTCAATGTGGTAAGCATACGTCCGCCGATGATATACGGAAAGGGTTCAAAGGGAAACTATCCGAGGCTGTCAAAATTAGCAAAGAAAGCACCTATATTTCCGAGCGTAAGGAATGAAAGAAGTATGTTGCATATTGATAATCTTTGCGAATTTTTAAGGCTTGTGATAGAAAATAACGAAAGCGGAATTTTCTATCCGCAGAATAAGGAATATGTAAATACGGCCGAGCTTGTAAGGACAATTGCAGGGATAAATAATAAGAATGTAGTAATGATAGGAATATTTAATCCGATGCTTAAGTTGCTTGCGGATAAGGTAACAACCTTTAACAAGCTGTTCGGAAATTTGGTTTATGATAAATCAATGTCGAACTACATGGATTTTAAATATTGTGTCAGAAATTTTGAAGAAAGTATAAAATTAACCGAGGTGTGATGTTATGAAGAAGGCTTTAATGCTTGCGTCTGTTGCATCTATGATAGACCAATTTAATATGGATAATATCAAGTTGCTTCAGGAAATGGGCTACGAGGTTGATGTGGTCACAAATTTTGAATACGGCAGCACAACATCACGGGAGCGAGTTAATGAAGTAAGAGCAAAGCTGGAAAAAGACGGTGTGCATACAATACATATGCCTATACCGAGAAAGATTTCCGATATAAAGGGAATGATAAATTCCTATAAGGAAGTAAAGGAGCTTTGTGATAAAAATAAGTATGAGTTAATGCATTGCCACTCACCTATAGGAAGTGTAGTTGCAAGGTTAGCGGCAAAGCATTCAAAAAAAAAATATGGTACAAGGGTTATATATACGGCACACGGATTTCATTTCTTTAAGGGAGCTCCGATAATAAATTGGCTAACATTTTTCCCTGTAGAATGGATATGTTCATTTTTGACTGATACATTAATTACGATTAATGAGGAGGATTTTGAACGCAGCAAAAGATTATTGCACGCTGTAAATAACATTTATATACCGGGAGTAGGAA
>JAUNPN010000206.1 GCA_030536655.1 bacterium
TTCCAGTAAATCCCTAATCGTAGCGACAACCGCATTATGATACTTTTCAGCGCCGTCCACGCTTTCAATCAGCTCCATAAGCTCCTGAACCTCATTCTGCACCGTCTGGAACTTAACGGATATTCTCACTAAATCCTCCGATGCACCGGAGGTTAAAGCGCTTCTCTTGAGCTTTTCTATCTCCGCAGCAAGCTCTTTGTTCCTTTCGTCGGACGCTTCAAGCTTTTCGCGCAGTTCATTTTTAATGCTAACCTCTCTGTACGTTTCCTTTGTTGCATTGTCGGCGCGTTTCTTTTCGCTTTCAAGCTTTGCGGCAAGGCGTTGTTTTTGCTCCTCTAAATCTTTAATTCGTTTCTGCTTATCCTTTGCCGCTTTTTTCAGCTTATCAAGCTCTGCCTGCATTTCTTCCTTTGCCGCCGCTTCCGATTCCGCACGGAAGCGTTCCATATCCGACTGAAATTCCCTTTCCGCATCCCGCTTTGTCCGCTCCTCGATTTGCTTAATCTCGCCTTCAAGCCTGTTAATCTGTTCCTGATACATTTCCGCCTCGGTGCGGAGCTTGCTTATATTGTCCTGCGACCGCTCCGCCGCGTCCGCATATTTTCTTAGCTGCACCGCCGCGTTATCGTTCTTTTTCTTTTCAAGTCTCAGCTCTTCCTGAAGCTGACGCACCGTAATATTCTCAACATCATGTTCCTTTACAAACGCTTCTCTTTCCTCCGCCGGAATTGTCGTAAGCTCCAAAAGCTTTGTTATTCCCAAATTCGCAAACGATTGTGAATTTGAGAAATCTCCGCCGATATTAATCTGACCTCCGCCGTATTCATTGAATACCTTTATGTAATTCTCAGCCATGCTCTGCTTGTATCCTGTAACATCGGTTACCCAGCTGCCCCACTGTCCGCGCGGACATATACGCTTTGCCTCGGCAAACCTGCGTCCGATTTCTATAATTCCATTAAATACTGTCTGTGACAACAGCTGTATTTCTGCTGCTATTACCGTAAGCCGCTCCGGCATTACTTCCTTAAATTCCGCTTCTATAATCTCATTCATTGTAATCACTCCTGTTCCGTTGCGGCTCTTTTATATGTTCAAGCCATTCCGATTCAAATGCTTTCACTTCGTTAGTGCGGGCGCAGTTTCCGCGGCCGCGGTTCTGCCGCACCGTCAGCGTCTTTACGTCAAGCTCAAGCGTATAATAAGGCTTGTCCGGCATATTCCTCTTACGGATAAAAAATATCGCCGTTTTTCCCTGTGCGTGCTTGTCTGTATAGCTTCCTACACAGTGATGCAGTACCTTACCTTCATGAACCATTTCCTCCGGTGAACGCGCCGGATGTATTTCAAAATTATCTGTGCAGTAGCTGAATTTATATAATTCATTAAACCGCTCAATGAACAGCCTTTCTTTCTCCTTGTCTTGCTCGTACTTTATTTCGCTTGCTAAGGTATCATGCGAACGTGCCAGATTCTGAGGATAGCGCACATTCATGTCATTGAGATCGTATCTGCGTTCATCCGCCATTCTCCAGTAGTCGGCCAATATGTACACCGACGGCTCCGGAATCATGTCCTGATATTTTCCCCTTTGCCTGATTATATATCTGTATATTCTTGAAAAATCACTTTCAAACGGCTCTATATCTTCAATGGTGCGTTCTGATATAATTGCCATCGTTTTTCTGAGCATCTGCGGTTTTATACCGTGTTGTTCAACCTGTTTGTAATATTCAAGCTCCCTGCGGTCCCATTTACTCCGCACCGCTTCCTTATAGTCCGATTTTGTCAAGCCTGTCATTTCATGCGGTTTAACCTTCTTCCAGTCAATCCCTTGTGTATTTGCAATCGTTCTCATACTGTTTACATAATACGGACCGCAATATCCGCTTATCATTGAGTTTATCAGCTTGCCCGCGCCGGTCATGATGAGGTTTTCAACGTTCTTTTTCTTTATCCATAAATTCAAATATGTAACCGGATAGGCTTCATATTTCTTTTCGATACTTTTTAAATATACGTCAAGCTTGCAATTTTCAGCCGACGTCCCGATAAGTATCTCCGGATTCCATGGATATATATAATCAGCGGAAATGCCCCGCCATGTATCGCCGTATCGTTTAAGCTGTTTCCAACCGTTAAATAATACCTTTGCGCCGTACCAGCCCGTATTATATCCTGTAAGCTTCACAATTTTTCTTTCCTCTGCTATGTATGCCTCATACGGTTTTACATATGTTTGTTTAATACCTGTTTTATACAGAAAACTCCTCACGCTCCAGCCTATAAGCATAAGCCTTCCGCTGTGCCGTTCTATTGTCATAGGATAATACTCTCCGATAATCCTGCCGCCATTGCCGATATTGCTTACATGTATAGCTTTAACGGGTTCGCCGCATACCGGGCAAATTGTATCATCGCCTGAAATAACCTGTTCGGCTGTTACTTCATTAAAAAAGCCGAACGGCGCCGGCGGGTAAGCTCCGGCGCATGACGGAGTTTTTATATATGCCATCAAACTCCTTTCGGTGCAGCTCGTACATGTGCATTCAACCATCTTTTTCGATTCTCCGGTAAGCGGTTCTTTGTACCGCGCCGCGCGGTATACGAGGTAATTATCGACATCTGCGATTTTCTGCCGAAACCACTCCATAAAGCCTTCCGGCGGCTGTGTCGGCGCTGTTTTCGTGTAATCAGCCTGTTCCATTGTACCGCCTCCTATATCAAATCAAACAGCGATACAGCTTTTTTCTTTGCCGGAGCGGCGGGCGGCTGTACTGTCTTTTCTTCCTTTGCCGCCGCTTCCGGCAGACCGTAAAACTCACGGATAATCTTATCCGCCTCAATCGGCGTAACGCATATACAGTTTCCTTTCAGCTTCTTATGCTTTTCATCGGCATGTGCCTTAATTTTGGCGGCGCACTTTTCAATACTCATTTCCTCAACATCTAAATCCTGCGTAACAAGCTCCTCTATATCCGCATTGCCTCGGATAATGTCCTTGAGCTGTTCACCGACCATGTATGCGGGTGTGTTTTCCTTGCCGTTCTGTTGTGCGGCTATTTTTTCATATACATCCATTGTTATAATTTGAACTCCTTTCATTAGTGCCGTATCAGCGCGGGCTTTTCATTCTGACCTGTCGGCAGCTTCGGCGGCTCTCCGATGTATCGCGTAATTTCTTTTAGCTGCACCCGTCTTACAATGTACGGTTCGACAAGCTCCTGTATATCCGCCTCAAACCGCATATGACGGTACTCGTCCGCAGTTTTGTAACCTCGTTTTAACCATACCGGACTATTATCTACTGAAACTACTGAACCGATAAGCCTCATAACCTCCGTTGCCGTAAGAGGAGAACTGTATTCCGGCTTGTATTTCAAATTCGGATAATTATACGGTATCAGTTCAATGTTATCCGCCTTTGTTTCAATCGTGCTGTTGACTGTTGTGTCCCTGAGTGTCACACCGTAATCATGTGTCCCCGACATACTCACCTCACGCCATGCCGACGCAAGCAAATACACCATGCCGCCGAAATTATAATCTGTCCTCGATACCTGCACCAGGCAGCCTACATACTTTTCAGCTTCTTTTATTTCCATAGCTTCATCTCTGCTTTCTCGGACGTCCGCGTCTTGCCGGAGTTGCGGCTGTAATTCTGAGCTTAGCCACTTGCGATACAGCGTCCCATACCGGAGATATTTCATGTATGTGATAATCGCCGTATATCGCGATTATCCTCTCCATGCTTCCATCGTCAAATGCCGGAGTGTCCGTAAATTCTATTGTTGCTTTTGTGTCCCTGTCAAAGCATTTGTCAAGCTCCTTTATTCTCACGCTTTACCGCCTCCTTCCTGAGCGCCTCACGGAATTCGCGTTCATTCCAAACATGTCCGTCATGCTTGTATGTAACGCGTCCGTTTCTTGCCG
>JAUNPN010000207.1 GCA_030536655.1 bacterium
GGTTATCGGTACGCCCGAGGAGGTAGTCTACTGAACAATCAAGATAATCAGCTATTTTAGTAATAGCATCTACATTTGGCTTGCTTTTTCCACTCTTCCAGTCACTTATGTTACCAGAAGACACACCAATTGCGGTTGATAAAGCCTTGTTAGTAACTTTTGCATTTTCTAAAATTGCAAAAAAATTATCTTTATTGTACAAAAAAACCACCTCATTTTTAGTAAATTTGCCGAATTGCTCGAAAATGCGAATTAAACATTGACTTTACTCGCATTTTCGAGTATAATAACAAATGTAAGGACAACGAAGCCATAATGAGCCCTCTAAACTCATTGCTTAGTAAATTGTCCTTGCCCCTCCAGTTGAGGGGCGATTATCGAACGGAATTGTAACTGTTCCCCAACACTACATCCGTCCATCCTTTCACCGATTAATCTCAGGGTTATCGGTACGACCGAGGAGGTAGTCTACAGATACGTTGAAGTAATCTGCTAAGCTGTGGATTTTATCTATTGCGGGAATTCTTCCTCTTTTGATATTATCCATTACAGTCGATGGTAAATAAGCATCTTTTAGCATTTTATTTATTGATAAGTTGCGTTCAGATGTTAAATGATTAATTCTATCAATACATATTTGTAAATTATACACAATAACTAACCTCCAATATTGTGAATTTATCACAAAGTTCTGTCAAATAACAGAAAAGTATTGACTTCTGTCAATTAACAGAGTATAATAACAAATGTAAGGACAACGAAGCCATAATGAGCCCTCTAAACTCATTGCTTAGTAAATTGTCCTTGCCCCTCCAGTTGAGGGGCGATTATCGAACGGAATTGTAACTGTTCCCCAACACTACATCCGTCCATCCTTTCACCGATTAATCTCAGGGTTATCGGTACGCCCGAGGAGGTAGTCTACAGATACGTTGAAGTAATCTGCAATTTTTGCGATTTTATCGCAAGATGGCATAGATGTTTTCATATTTTGTAATGTTCTGACTCCAGCATCTGAAGCTTGAAGCATTTTATTTTCAGATACATTATTCGCAGAACATAGAACACGTATTCTTTCTGCTGTTTCTTGTGGATTATACACAAATAACACCTCCATCATTTGTATAAAATGCTGTTTTTATCTGAATTTAGATAAAAGTATTGACTTATCTAAATTCAGATAGTATAATAACAAATGTAAGGACAACGAAGCCATAATGAGCCCTCTAAACTCATTGCTTAGTAAATTGTCCTTGCCCCTCCAGTTGAGGGGCGATTATCGAACGGAATTGTAACTGTTCCCAAACAATACATCCGTCCATTGAATCGTACATCACCCCAAAGGGTGCCCGGGCTCTGTCAACCCGGGATTTTCAAGGCAGCTTATCGCAAGCCGCCTATAGCAAAAACAAATTCTTGGTAGTCTTCATCAAGACCGATTATTCCATCTATGTAACCGGCTTCGTAAAGCTTATTACACGAGGATTTAATCAAATCATCTGAAAACTTACCATGAATCAGTTCTATGAGTTCAGATAGATATAACGGATATTCAATAACGCACGTATTGAGTATATGTTTAATCTCATCTATACAAGCTTGTTCTTGTATTAAACTCATGACATCACCTCCTTTCGGCTGTGTTAACACCCGAAGGGATTTGATACAAAGCCGACCGTGAGGTCCGCCGGAGAATAGAATGCATCCTTTGCGAGAGGGTGAGAACTATTCTCCTTTATTATAACATTAATATTAACAAATGTCAATGATTAGAAAGGAGTTTTTTTATGAAATCCACAACTACAACACGCCCGTTATGGGCAGAAAACGCCGATATCGAGCTTCGCAAAAGGCGCATGACTCAAACCGAACTGGCAAAGCAGATTGGATTGTCACGCGTATGCGTGAGCTCGGCGATCAACGGCAAGCGGTGTTCCGATGCAACAAAGCGTACTATCTGCAATTATCTCAGGATTGAAATTTAAGCACCTTATACCTATATTATATCATAGAAAGCAGGGGTAATCAATGGGAAGTAGTCCTACGAAAGCGGCTGAAAATATGTACTGCAAATGCAGATTGGCAGCCGCAAAATACAATGATAAGCTGAACAGCCGTGAAGGCGCCGCTGAATTGCTTGGTTTATCACCATCAACGCTTGCGAATTACGAGCTGAACCTTACAAAGATAGTACCTGTTGAGAGCATTGCTCTGATGGCGGACGTATATAATGCTCCGGAGCTGAAACGCTGGTACTGCAAGAATGCTTGTCCGCTCGGAGAAGATATGCCGGTGGTTGAGCTTGCGGAACTTGACCGGATAACGGTCAGAGCATTGGCGACATTCCGTAAGCTGGCAGGTGTCAAGGATAGTCTGCTTGATATTACAGCAGACGGTATCATCACAGAGGACGAAAAGCCTACGCTCGATAATATTATAGCTACTCTGAAAGAACTGAATGAGGTTGCTCAGACACTTATGTTGTGGGCGGAAAAGAATGTTAAGGAATAGGAGGTGAGAACAATGCCGAACAAAAGGAAAGAGGTAGTGAGTTATCCGACAATGTCGGCTCTTGAGCTTGGAGAGCTGCTCGGATACGGAAAAACAAAGTCCTATGAAATTGTAGCTCAGCTTCGGTCAGAGCTTGAAGCTAAAGGATGTATTCTTCCGAACAAAGGGCTTATACCTAGGGAATACGCACTTGAAAGGCTTGGCGGATTTGCTAAGGTTCGCAAGATTTGATATGCGGTTTGCAGAAATATAAAAATAAAAGAGAGAAGGTGATGATGTTGATTGATATGGAGGTTATAAGCTGTTCGATAATGGGCGCCGGAATCTTGGTAGGTTCGGTAGTTATCAATGTTAAAGAAGAGATAAAAAAACGTAAAGAAGAAAAAATACGTCATTCGGCGGAATTAAGACAGCGTGTTGCGGAAATGGAGAGGCAGGACAGCTACAAACGATACAGAATGTTCCGAAATCCATTAAACACAGAAGAACCGGCACAGCCGATACGTATCGTTAAGGGCGTTTTTGCCAAGGAATACGCAGAGCATGAAAAAGAGTTCTGGAACGGAACATATGCTGTTAAGCATAAAAAGAGGAAGTGCGAAAAAAATGAGAGCGCCGCACTTGCATAACGCTCCCAACAACCACTAACATTTTAGCACATTCCTCATAAAAAGTCAACTGATATAGGAGGAAAAATTATGGAAAATTTAAACGAAAGCCGTGAGCTGATTGTTATAAATCAGCTGCCGATTATAGAAGAACAGCTCGCCCAGGCAAAGCTGATGATAGATGAGCGCACATCGGCGGCTCTTGAAGGAACCTGCACTGAGGAAAATTATAAGGCGGTTAAGAGTCTTAGGGCGGCGCTTAACAAGGAAAAGAAGGAATTAGACGCACGTTATAAGGCTGTTATGGAGGAAGTCACAGCACCGCTGAAAATTGTGCAGAATAAGTATAAAGAGTGTGTGAGCGGATATGTAGAAGCCGATAGTATTCTGAAGAATCGAATTAACATGGTTGAGAATGAAATAAAGTCCCGAAAGGAAAAAGAGGCAAGAGAATATTTTGATGAGATTGCGGCATCGGAAAATCTTGGTGATTATATCAGCTTCGAGGACGTTGGAATTAAGGTGACAATGGCAGCGTCAAGAAAGTCGCTCAGAACAGCTATAGACGAATATACAGCCCGTGTTATCTGCGATTTGGCAATGATAAAATCACAGGATAATGCGGATGAAATTCTTGTTGAGTACAAGAGAACGCTTAATGCGTCTGAAGCTATTCTCACAGTACAGAATCGGCGGCGTGCCATTGCGGAGGAAAGACGGCGCAGAGAAGAAGAAAGAGAACGAATAGAACAGGAGCAGCTTCGCAGATATGAAATGGA
>JAUNPN010000040.1 GCA_030536655.1 bacterium
AAGTTCAATGCGTGCTAAGCCGTTAGGCGTTAATTAATCAGTGGTTCCTTAAAACCTCCGTAAAAATTCTGTGTTATGTTCAAATTAATCTGTGCTTTTTCTGTAGAGTTATTATTTTTCTCTTTATTATATGTAATGGTATTTTAGTAATATTTAGAATAATTAAAAAGATTTATAATAGTAACAAATTATCAACCATTATATGACGCCGATACAATATTTTTGTTAAGTTTATGTATTGACTTTAACTAAAAATGTGGTATAATTATTTTCTGTAATATACAGTTGAACTCAATTTAAAAGGAAAGAGGGTTAATAATGGCAACTTGGGTTGTACATTTTAGAATTGCAGATTATTTTTTGAACAAAATTGAAGTTGCTCCGAAGGAATTTGTGGTTGGATCGATTGCACCTGACTGCGGCTATGGAAAGAAAGATTCGATAGGTAACTTTGACCCTCCGCCGACTGTGACCCATTGGTCTCCCAGCGGTATGAAGCGCGACTGCCGATATAAGGATTTTTATAATGAATATCTTAAGAAAAAAAACAAAGATAATAATGATTATTCCTTTTATCTTGGATATTATGTACATCTCCTTACTGATATAATGTGGTCGTGTGAAATATTTGCTCCCGCAAAGATTATGTACAAAGCACAATTTGCTGAAAATCCTGATTTTATACATACAATCAAGAGAGACTGGAATGACTTGGATTTTAGATATCTATCAATTCATCCTGACTTAAGACCGTATAAAATACTTCAAGACATAAAGAAAGTAAAGGATTATCTCCCTTATTATGAACCCGGTCAGTTGACGGTGCAGAGCAGATTTATAGTTGATTATTACAAAAAAGGAAAAGAAAGCCATGATTTTAACAGGAGCTTTAAATACCTTAATCCTGAGATAGTTGATAATTTTATTGAATGCGCGTGTGAGCTTATAAACAGAGATTTAAAGAAAAAGAAATTAGTGTAAATACAGCGTTAAACTGATGAGTTTTATAAAATAATATAAATTTATAAAAAATTTACTTGCTATTCGTGAAAATGTGTGATATACTATATGTAGTAATTATTTTTAGGAGGATATTCATACAATGAGTAATTTATCTTTTGATTATTCACGCGCGCTGCCGTTTGTTTCTCAGGACGAGATTGACGCTATGTCTGACTATATTAGAGTTGCACACGATACAATTGTCAATAAAAACGGTGCAGGCAACGACTTTCTCGGTTGGGTAGAGCTTCCGACAAATTATGACAGGGAAGAGTTTGCACGCATAAAAAAGTCAGCGGAAAAGATTCGACGTGACAGTGATATTTTAGTTGTTATCGGCATCGGAGGTTCATATCTTGGTGCAAGAGCAGCTGTAGAGATGCTTTCGCATACCTTCTCACAGGCTCTTACAAAAGAGGAAAGAAAGGGACCGATGGTTGTATTTGCGGGTAACAGCATTTCATCAACTTATCTTGCAGAGCTTATTGAGATGTGCGAAGGCAAGGATATCAGCGTAAATGTAATTTCAAAGTCAGGTACTACAACAGAGCCGGCAATAGCTTTTAGAATTTTCAAGGATATTCTTGAGAAGAAGTACGGAAAAGAAGGCGCAAAGGAGCGTATCTACGCTACTACAGATAAGGCGCGCGGCGCTTTAAAAACTTTATCGGATGAGGAAGGGTATGAAACCTTTGTTGTTCCGGATGATGTGGGCGGTCGTTTCAGTGTTCTTACGGCTGTTGGACTTTTACCGATTGCTGCAGCAGGAATAGATATTGACGCTATGATGCAGGGTGCGAGAGATGCGCAGAATGAATATGCAAATCCTGTACTTTCAGAAAATAAGTGCTACCAGTATGCGGCTATCAGAAACTGCCTTTCAAGAAAGGGCAAGACAGTGGAAATGATTATTAATTTCGAGCCGTCACTTCATTATTTTGGTGAATGGTGGAAGCAGCTCTACGGTGAGTCGGAAGGCAAGGATAATAAAGGTATTTTTCCGGCAGCTGCTGATTTCTCGTCAGACCTTCATTCAATGGGACAGTACATTCAGCAGGGTCAGAGAATTATGTTTGAAACAGCTGTTTTGGTTGATGAACCGAGAAAGGATGTTACAATAGAAGCAACAGAAGATAACCTTGACGGGCTTAATTTCCTCGCCGGCAAGACTGTTGACTATGTAAATTCAAAGGCTGCAATTGGTACTGCTCTTGCTCACATGGACGGCGGAGTTCCGAACCTTATCGTAAGAGTTCCAAAGCTCGATGCATATAACTTTGGTCAGTTGGTATATTTCTTTGAAAAGGCGTGCGGTATTTCAGGTTACCTTTTAGGTGTAAATCCGTTTAATCAGCCGGGGGTTGAGTCATATAAGAAGAATATGTTTGCTCTTCTCGGTAAGCCCGGATATGAGGATGCAAAAGCTGAAATTGAGAAGAGATTATAATTTCGAATTAAAACAGCCTGTTTTTTGAGCGGGCTGTCCTATAACAAAAAAAGCAAAAGGAGGAAGTAAACAATGGTTGAACTTCTCATTGGTAAAAAGGGTACAGGTAAGACAAAGGCTCTTATCGAAAAAGTAAATAATGCTTCGGCGGTTGTAAAGGGTAATGTTGTATTTATCAGCAAGGACTCAGCAAGAAGCATGTATGACATCAAATCAAAGGTAAGAATGGTTGATACGAAGGAGTTTTCGATCACTACATACAGTGAGTTCCTTGGTTTTATCTGCGGAATTATCAGCCGTGATTTTGATATTACAAATATCTTTATCGATGGTATTTTTAAGATTGTGGATTCAGATAACCTTGACGGTTTTGAAACATTCTTAGAGAAGCTTCAGGAAGTAAGCACAAAGTTCAATATTGATTTTGAAATTTCAGTTTCAATTGATAAAGATGCTGCTCCGGATTATATAAAGAAATTAGCATAAGCAAAGAAAGGGAGGGGTCGGATTGGCTCCTCCCGAAATTGGAGGTTTTTTACAATGCAATATCATAGTACAAGGGATAACGGTATTTCCGTTACAGCTGCAGAGGCAATTAAAAAAGGGTTAAGTGTAGAGGGCGGTTTATTTGTACCGGAATCCTTTCCGGAGGTAAGTGCGGATGAAATTAAAGCTCTTGCAGGAATGACTTATAATCAGCGTGCAAAGTTTATTCTCGGAAAGTATCTTACTGATTTTACGGAGGAAGAGCTTGATTATTGCGTAAATAACGCATATACAGAAGAAAAGTTTGGTACAAAGAAAATTGCTCCTATTTATAAGCTTAATTCACAGGCATATTTCTTAGAGCTTTGGCATGGACCGACCTGCGCTTTTAAGGACATGGCACTTCAGATTCTTCCGTATTTTATGACGACCTCAATGAAAAAAACAGGAGAGAAGGATGAAATTGTTATTCTAGTTGCAACGTCCGGCGATACAGGCAAAGCTGCGCTCGAAGGCTTTAGAGATGTAAATGGTACGCGTATTATTGTATTCTATCCTAATAACGGTGTGTCTGAAATCCAGAAGCTTCAGATGGTTACTCAGGAGGGAAACAATGTTTCGGTTGCGGCCGTTAATGGTAATTTTGACGATGCTCAGAATGGTGTAAAGAAGATTTTTACGGATGCTGATTATGCTAAGCTTTTAGAGAGAAATGGCTTTAAGCTTTCGTCAGCTAACTCAATTAATTGGGGACGTCTTGTACCTCAGATTGTGTATTATTTTTCAGCTTACGCGGATTTGATTGATAATGGCGAAATTGAGTGCGGTGATAAGGTTAATGTGGTAGTTCCTACAGGTAATTTCGGCAATATTCTTGCTGCTTATTATGCTTCAAAGATGGGACTTCCGATTGCTAAGTTTATATGTGCTTCAAATGAAAATAACGTACTTACGGAATTCATAAGCACAGGTGTTTACAATAAGAACAGAGCGTTCCATACGACTATTTCACCGTCTATGGATATTCTTATTTCATCTAACCTTGAGCGTTTCCTTTATGACCTTTCAGGAAAAGATGATAAGCTTATTACAGAATGGATGACAAAGCTTAATTCAGAGGGCAGCTATGAAATCAGTGCGGATGTAAAAGAGAAGCTTGTGACTCTCTTTAGTGCAGGTTGCTGTAACGATGCCGAAACTATGGAAACAATCTCAAGGACTGCAAGAGAAAGCGGTTATGTGATTGATACACATACAGCGGTTGCAAAGGCTGTATATGATAAATATGTTGCGGAAACAGGGGATTCAACAAAGACAATTATCGCATCAACCGCAAGTCCGTTTAAGTTCAATCAGAGTGTCCTTATTGCACTTGAAAACCATAATGCTGTGCTTGGCAAGGATGAATTTACTCTCTTGAATGAGTTATCGGAAAAAAGCGGTATGGAAATTCCGAAATCGCTTGCAGAGCTAAAAAATAAACCGATAGCATTTGATCTTGTCTGCGATAAGAATGAGATGCAGGCTATAGTAAGTGATTTCCTTATGGTAGAATAATAAATTTAATAATAAAACCAAAGGGTTTTAATATTAAATCCTTTGGTTTTTATGTACATTTATGGAGGGAATAAATGAAAAAGGTTTCTGAAATCAAGGCGGGTCTCACCAATGGAGAATACGCATCAAAGTTGGCATATTTATATTCATGTGCAGAAGATAAAACAAGCCATTATGCTGAAAGATATATTGAAGTGATTGAAGGATTTGAAAAGACATACGGCAAGACCGAGGAACTTGCGTTATTCAGTGCACCGGGCAGAACAGAAATCGGAGGTAATCATACAGATCATCAGCATGGGTGTGTGCTTGCAGGAAGTGTTAATTTAGATGTAATTGCAGCCGCAAAACCTAATGGGACAAATAAGGTTCGTATTCAGTCAAAGGGATACAATATGGATATAATTGATCTTAATGACCTTGAAATTCATCCTGAGCAGTTTGATAAAGCCATTGCTCTTATAAGAGGTGTTTTAAAGAAATTTACTGAATTAGGTTATGAGGTTAAGGGGTTTGATGCATATACTGCTTCAAATGTAATGAAAGGATCGGGATTATCATCGTCAGCGGCTTTTGAAGTGCTCGTTGGTACTGTTGTAAACGGTCTTTTTGCTAACCATGAAGTAAATCCGATTGATATTGCAAAATTTGGTCAATTCGCAGAGAATGTTTATTATGATAAACCGAGTGGCTTGATGGATCAAATGGCATCATCGGTGGGTTCGGTTGTTTCTATTGATTTTAATAGTACGGAGGAACCGATAGTAAAAAAGGTTGAATTTGACCTTACAAAGCACGGTCATGCATTATGTGTAATTGATTCGGGCGCAGACCATGCGGAGCTTACCAATGAGTATGCAGCTGTACCGGCTGAAATGAAAGCTGTTTCACAGTTTTTTGGCAAGGAGTATTTAAGACAGGTGAATAAATCTGATTTTATTGGAAGAATGAAGGAATTGAGAGAAGCTCTTCATAATGACAGAGCTGTGCTTCGTGCATTCCATTTCTTCCGCGATAATGAGCTTGCACAAAAGGAAGCTGTTGCTTTGGAAAATGACAATTTTGAGGAGTTTTTAAGCATTGTAAAGCAGTCCGGACGTTCATCTTATATGTACCTTCAAAACGTGTATGCAAGCAGTATGCCGTCATCACAGGCGGTTGCGGTTACGCTTGCTTTATGTGATGAAATACTCGGAGAAAGAGGGGCATACCGAGTTCACGGAGGAGGTTTTGCCGGAACGGTTCAGGCATTTGTACCAATTGATATGCTTAGCGAGTTTAAGAGCGGAATTGAAGCTGTTCTCGGGGAAAATATGTGCCACGTTCTTATGATAAGACCTGTTGGTGGTTACAGACTCGTATAATTTTGTATAAATTAATACTAAAAGGATATGCTTGTGCATATCCTTTTAGTGTTGGAGGTGTTTTCTTGCTGAAACTCGGGAAACTTTATATACATTTTCTTACTTTTGCGTTATTTATTACGTTTTTTCTGAACGGACATATGAGTGAACTTTGTATGGCGTATTTTTCGATGCTTCTTCATGAGATCGCGCATCTTGTCAGTGCATGTGCAATCGGACTTCGGGTTTCTCATATTTCACTATATCCGTTTGGTGTAAATCTTAAACTAAAAAATAAAATTACAGCAAGAGCTTCTGAGGATATTATCCTTTATTTGTCAGGCCCGGCAGTTAATCTTCTGTTGGCTCTTGCGTCTATAGGATTTAAAGAATATCTGCCGGATGCTGTTTATATGTATAGACTAAATATTATCCTGTGTTCGATGAACTTGCTGCCGGTTTTGCCACTTGACGGAGGCTGTATTTTAAAACGTATATTTTCGGGGATTGTCGGAATAAGGCGAGCACATGTGATTTTAAAGAGTATAAGCGCAGTTTTAGCGGCTGTAATGACGCTTTCGGGGATTTATGCCATCATACATACAGGATATAATTATTCAGTAATAATTATTGCCGTTTTTATGATAGGAAATCTCTTTACACAGCGTGAAAAGTATAATACTGAATATATACGTGAGCTGATGTTCTACAAAAATAAGCCGTTGAAACGAGTACGTGTAACAGCCGCATACGATGATTGCGATTACAGAGATATTGCAAAGAATTTTCTGCCGGCATATTACAGTCTTGTTTGTACAGTGGACAAAGAAGGAAAAATAAAGGGATTTAAAACCGAACAGGAAATTGTTCAAAACATTTTAAATTCATAGCAAAATATGAATAAACCGCATTAAATAAAATATATTAAAATAGACGTTATTTTTTGCTTGAAAGCAAAGAATTCAGTAAAAAGCTCCAACCAACCGTAATAAAGAGCGATTTATTACGGTTGGTTGAATGTTGCTTTGTTCCCCTATGAGAAAGTTAAACACCAATAAATATAAGAAATAATCATATAGGCTATTACATCTTGAACCAAAACTCTACTCCTCCCTCAGTATTTGCACAACCGTATTTGAAATCATGCGCATCAAGAATTACAGAAGCAATATATAAGCCCAGTCCGCTGCCTGATTTTCCCCTTGATTTATCAGAGCGTACAAAAGGTTTCCATATCTCATTTTCTTCACCGTCATTTATAGCGCTGCCCGAATTATATATACTGAACCTATCCTCACTTATTTTGATTTTTATTTCGCCGTTTTGCGGTGTGTGATGTACTGCATTTATAATCATATTGTCAAGCACGCGCATAATCAGTTTTCTGTCCGCATTAATAACTGTATTTCCCAAGATATTTAAATGAACATTATTTTTATTCAGCAAATCAGTATACAAATCCGCTGCTTCACTCACCGCAGCATTAAGTTCAAATTCCGATCTTATAAGCTGTACTTTCTTTTTGTTTTCAAGCTGTGACAAACTCAGCATACTGCATATAATGCTATCCATATCCATTGCCCGGCGGTAAATTGCCGCTCCGTATTCCGCAGATTTTTCCGGTAAAATAGAATCGCCTATACTTTCAGCATATCCGGAAATTACAGCCAGAGGCGATTTTAAATCGTGTGCAAGTGAGTTTGTTACGTAGCGCCTATGTTCTTCCAGTTCCTCCCGTTTTTTCTCATTTTTATGTATACCATAAATTATTATAATACCTGCCGCCAAAAATACAATAAATGACGAAATCCATAAAAACAGCAGACTTCCGCCCGACATTGACCATGGATGAATTTTATAAGCTGCCGCAAAATATGCAGGACATTTATCACCCGAAAGCTTATCTGCATATCCGTAGAAAGGAATATATCTATAGTAAATATTTCCTGTTTCCTTTACGTCTGAATTTGACAAATTCATTTCAAGACGATTTTTATCGGTTGCTATTGAGCGAAGCAACCTACTTTCTTCTTTCTGATCAGCGTAATCCATTCCGGTAATAGAATATTTAGGAAGATCAAATAAATATGCACAATCAATATATTTCATATCTACAATATTTTGCGGTAAATTTGAGTTCACAAACTTCTTATCAGTCAGTATACTTTCTGTTGTAAATCCCATATCAGTTTTTTTAATAAGCACATTTTTGTTTACAGATATTTGTTCCGGAATAAACTCCAGACCATCTGACCATCCCGAAAGATTAAAGCTGTATTGTACAAAATCTCCTTTCTTTTTGGGAAAGTCATTACGGCTAAAAAATAATTTCTCTATCTCTTGAACCTCTGCTTCCGAATAGTACTCCAATGGATCAAAAAATACCTGTTCTGTTGTATAAGTGTTTTTTTCACTTGTTGCTTCATTATAGTTTACCGTCCAGTCTACGCCGCTGCAGCCCAATAGATTATATTCCGAATCAAATAATGCAATCTCACAGTCTTTATTGTGATTAACAGCAAAGACATTCTTCTTAATCCAGCCTTTAAAATTATCGTCCATTCCATTCTTTTCTATATAATGCCATATAGTTTCAGCATAGTTTTGAATTTCATGATTGATAGTTGTATTAAACAGTACCCTGTCACGATTAAGCATATTTATTGACAATGCCACCATAAATAAAAGATATACAATCACTAATATGGCGGTAATTCTGATAATAAGCTTTTTCATTTTTAAGCCTCCAATCTGTATCCCACAGATATAACTGTTTTTATCTGCCGTCCTGCTTTACCAAGAGATTTCCTCAGCTTTTTTATTGTATTATCTACAACTCTGTCACTTCCTCCGTAAGCAACTCCCCATACTTTTTCAAGAATCATATTTCTTGAAACGGTTCTGTCTTTGTTTATAAGCAGAAACTTCAAGACTGAGTATTCCTTTGGCGTAAGCTGTATTTCATTGCCTTCAACTTTGACACTGTAGCTATATGTATCTATTAAAATATTGCCTGCCGAAATAATTTCACTCTGCATGCTGCCGTTTGAACGCCTGAATACAGCATGAAGTTTGACATACAGCTGAGCAAGAGAAAATGGTTTCGAAATATAGTCATCGCAGCCTGCACGGTATCCGTTTAAAACATCTTCTTCACTATGTCTTGCAGTGATAAATATAATCGGAATATTACTGTCATGTCTGAATATCCTGCACAACTCAAAACCGTCATTATCCGGAAGCATAACATCAAGCAGTATAATGTCAAAGCCTTCTTCATAAAACATATTAATTGCCTTTTGACCGCTATAGGCACATTTTATTTCAATATTGCCGCCGCTTTTTTCTTCAAAATAATTTATTATGATAGAACAAAGTTCGCGGTCGTCTTCTGCAAGTAAGATTTTCATTGGTTTTTAACCTCCTTTTGTTTATCCATAATATATCATAAAGATGTATCGTTTATATGTCTTTTTTCAAAAAATAGCAAAAAAACTGACACAAATATGAATTTGCGTCAGCTTCTTATATAATTACGTTCCCGGCGCGATTCGAACGCGCGGCCTTTCGCTTAGGAGGCGAACGCTCTATCCTGCTGAGCTACGAGAACATTACTTTTATAGTATAACACAATATTCCAAAAAAATCAAGTGCTTTTTAAAAAATATTTATTTTTTATTTTTAGCCTATCCGTAATTAAGGAAGTGCATATTGCAACGTCGGATTTTTTGCTAAATTATCCCAAAACCCAACACATACCGGAGTATGGCGAGAATTTTTTTGCAATATGACGGAAAATCAGCAAGCACGATGTGATTAATTTACGGATAGGCTCTTATTATTGTTGTGAAAATAATAAGAATTATTTTCACAACAACATACTCCTCTTATGGATAAGATCTAAAAAATAAAGTTATTCTTGTACTTTACATTTCTTGACGTATCCGACTTCCTGAGCCGGTTGCCGTTACAATTATACGTTTTTCTATCTCATCGCAAAGCTCCTTTACATGAGAAATTATTCCTACCGCTCTTGTGTCACCGGACAGCTTAAGCAGCAGTTGCAGTGCCTTTCTCAGCGCATCCTCATCAAGTGTGCCGAAGCCCTCATCCACAAATACAGATTCTATATCAATACCGCGTTTTTCAGCTCCGATTATATCTGATACTCCAAGCGCAAGCGACATTGAAGCCATAAACGATTCTCCTCCTGACAAGGTTTTAACATCACGCGCTCTGCCGGTATAGCTGTCCACTATATCAATTTCCAGTCCCGAATGACGTTTCAAATCCTTTGCTTCAGTTCTTCGGCGCAGCGTGTAGCGTTTGCTCATTATCTCCATTCTTCTGTTTGCAGCTCTTAACACTCTTTCAAATTTTGAGGACTGTACATATTCCTCAAATGAAATTTTCGCCTTGCTGTTCAGACTGCCGTTCGCAGTATCTGAAAGATTTTTCAAGACCTTATGCTTTTTTAACAATCTGCTTCCGTGGTCAAGCAGAACAGTAATTCTATCCCTTGCATCTGTATTTATACTTACGGCATTTCTCAAGTATGTAAGCCTTCTGTCCTCCTCCCTTTCTTCGTTTTTCAGCTCCAAAAGCTTTTCTTCAAGCACGTCAAGACTTGTATATTTCTTATCCCTAAGCTTTTCATCCAATTCGCTTACTACCGCCTCCAATGCCGTAAGAGTTGAATTATAAGTATTGATTTCCAACCTAAGTTTTTCATTTTCCGACACCTCAAGGCACGCCGATTTGTATTCTTCCGTGCCGCCAAGTCCGTACTCTCCGCATTTACTTTTAAATTCAGCCTCCGCTTCCTCAAAACTTTCTCCTGCACTTTTGATTTTCGGCTCTGAATCCTTAATTAACGCCCTGTAATTCTCACTCTCGGTATTAAGTCTGTTATACTCTGATTCCGCAGCTGCAAGCGCGGCTCTGCTTTCGGCAAGCATGCTCTGCGCCGCTCTCTTCCTTGCGCTTGCAGCGTCAAAATCATCATGGCTTAAGTGCGACTTTTTTTCGTTATATGCCGACTCTGCCGCCGCAAGCACACTCCGTTTTTCGGCAAGCTTTTTGCTGCATATTATGCTCTTTTCTTTAATCTCATTTTCCTTCGTGATAAGTTTCTCAATCTCCGCATTCAATTCTTTCAATCGTTTGCAGTCTTTCACAAGCTGGTTATGTACCGCATCCATTTCGGCAAGTTCTTTATCCATCCTTAACTTATGCTCTTTCACCTCGCTAAGTAAAGTTATTCCGAATCCTGCCGCCTTTTCCTCAGCTGCTTTTAATGCTCCTTTATACTTTGTCTGCGCATTTCCGGATTTTACAGACGCCTTGCGCATAATTGCTCCGGCGTTATCCGCAGCGGTCTTTGCCTCGTTTACCTCTGCCTCTGACGGTGCTTCTTCCGACAGCTGTGCCTTGCTGGGATGAGTGAGTGAACCGCACACCGGACAGGGTTTTCCATCCTCAAGCTTCATTGCCATTATTCCTGCCTGTTCAAGATAGAATTGCTTTTCAAGTCTGCGCGCATTCTCCGCTTTAATTTCATATGCTCTATCAGCTGCGGAAAATTCCGCCGCCGCTTTTTCCGCAGCTTTCCTTGACGTTTCAAGCTTCTTTGTATCATTAATCAATTCTCCGAGTTTTGTCTGCCGTTCCCTGAGTGAATTACATTCTATCCTGAGTGAAACTTCTTTCTCTGGCGCATTGCTGATGCTTTGCTTCTCCGTTTCCAGTCTTTTTACTTCCGAGCTGCTCACTTTTAAACTTTCTTCATACGAGGCAAGCTTCTTTTCCTCCGCCGTTATCTCCGATGAAGCTACAGTTTTTTTTACGGCAAGCTCGTCAAGAAGCTTGTATTCCGGTATTGCTTTTTCAAGCTCACTTATCTCGCTTGAAAGTCTTGTGCGCAAATCTTCCTCGCATCTGCGCTTTTCGTACTCTTTTTTTGCATGTTGAAGTTTTTCAATCACTGAAATAAGCTTTTTCTCTGTAGCCGTTCTGCTTTCTTCAAGCTGCTTAAGATGTTTTTCGCAATTATTCATTTCACGCTCCGCCGGCATTACATACGCTCTGCAATCCTCAGAAAGCTTTAAACGTTTCTTCTTTTCCTCTGTTTCCTGCTTTCTTTTTTTCAGTCCGTCAAGCTCCTTTTTTCTTTCTTCACGCTTTTCAAGCTCTCTGTTATCCGCTCTGCACAATGCAAGCCGAAGCGTTTCTTCTGTTATCCTGCTTCGAATTTCTCCAAGCTTCTTTTCAAATTCTTTTTCCTCGGTATAATCTCTTTCGATAAGTGCGCTAAGCTCCTTCATAAATTCTTCCGGTTCAGCTTCAATATCGGCAGTTATCTCGCCCTTAATTTCCTCAGCTTTCTGTCTTGCTGATTTTATTGTATCCGTACACTGCCGCCTTAATTCCTCCACCGTTTTTTTCAGTTTATCCTGCATTGCGTCATAGCTTTGTGTTGAAAATATCTTTCTGAATATATCTCGTCTTTCGCCGGAGCCTGCGTAAAGCAGCTTCTTGAATTCCCCCTGTGCAAGCATTGAAACCTGTGTGAACTGATTACGGTCAAGTCCTATTATGTCTGTAATTTTATTTGTTACATCCTTTGCTTTTGCTATATCAATGTTTCCGCTTTCGCTTATAAGGCTTGCCTCCGCCGGAACGGGTGTTTTAGTTCCCGGACGCGTGTATGAAGGAACCCTTGATACCGTATAAATTTCGTTTTTGTGTGAGAACACCAGCTCCACAATTGTCTTTACCTTGTTCGGTGCATAGTCACTTCTCAGCATTGCCGGCTCACGTCCGCCGCCGCTTGCGGCTCCGTACAGTGCGAAGGTTATTGCATCAAATATCATGGTTTTGCCTGCCCCGGTATCTCCGGTTATTATAAACAGTCCGTTGCCTATTTTTCTGAAATCTATCTCTGTCTTTTCAGCATACGGTCCGAATGCCGTCATCGTCAGCTTTAAAGGTCTCATTCTTCAAGTGCCTCCTTTATAAACTCAGTAATCAAATTTTTTTCCTCATCTGTCATTTCACGGTTATTCTGCATTTTGAAAAACTCCTCAAACAGCTCAAACGGAGTTTTATCCTCCTGTGCAGTGTCAATGTCATTGTCATATGCGCTGCGCCGATTATCCGCTTCAACGCCTATACAGTTTGGATATATATGCTGTATTCTTGACATATAATTAAGATCCTGTATATCATCTGTAAGCACAGCATATATATAATCGTCAGTATCTCCTTCTGAGTACACTTCTTTCTTCAAAAGCTCATCTATCTCTCCCCTGATTATCCTCAAATCACGAAGCGGTTTCAACTCTCTTTCCGCAATGCTTACTCCCCTGTCTGTAATTTCAACAACACTTACAGTTTTTATATTCATTGCTTCTGATTTAGAGTATTTTAGCGGTGTTCCGCTGTATCGTACAGTTTCTCTGCCGACACTCTGAGGAGAATGAATGTGTCCCAGAGCGGCGTAATCAAATTTATCATATATATTATATCTGACAGCATCAGAGCCGCCTATATTAACGCTCTCCGACTCACAGCGCACAAGCTCATTACCCGGTACGATTACAGTCTGATGGGACACGATAACGCTCTTTTTTGACGGAAATATATTTTCGAGCGCAGTGCGGACAGCATCCTCGGTATTTTCTATTTTTGCTTCAGGATAATATTTTCTTACAAGCGATGGACGCAGAAAAGGCAGCAAATAAAACTCTACTCCTTTTATCTCACGCATTTTCACTGTTCCGTCATATGCTCCGGCTATGTATACTCCGCTTTTATCCATAAGTCTGCTTCCGTATTCAAGCCTCTCCGGTGAATCGTGATTTCCGCTTATCATTAAAACCGAAATTTCTTCCTCCGCAAATCTGCTTATAAGCTCATCAAGCACCGGAACTGCTTCCGCCGCCGGAAGTGATTTATCATATATGTCACCGGCAATTACGATTGCATCCGCTTCTTCTTCTTTGGCGATGTCAAGCAGCTGTGACAGTATATATTTCTGATCCTCTATAAGAGGATATTCGTTAAGCTTTTTTCCAATATGCAAATCTGATGTATGTAAAAATTTCATCATTATCTCCTTTTTATTGAAATTGTTTATTCAAATATAACATAATTATTTGCTTTTGAGAAGATTTTTAAAAAAAATTGTATCAAATAATTTGAAGCTATTGACAGCGAAAAAAAAAATGATATATAATGTATGCTGTAATTATACGAAATCCGGAAATATGCTAAGAATACGGCGTTTTGCCAAAGCAATAAGAGAAGAATTCTCGGAAAGCAAATGGAGGAAATTTTTATTATGACATATCAGACAGCGTTTAAAAAGCTCAAAGAAAAATTTGAAAATGTAGATTTTGCGAAGCTTAATGACATGGCTATTCAGTTCACATTATCAGACGAAGACTGCGGCGGTACATTCTATGCCGAAAAGAAAAACGATAAATTAAATGTTGAACCGTATGATTACAAGGACAACGATGCAGTTGTTGATGTAACAAGAGCTACCCTCACGAAGATTTTAGACGGCAAGCTTTCAATAGATAAGGCTATTGAAAACGGCGAGCTTACGGTTAAGGGTGATCTTGAAAAGATTAAAGCAGTTGCCGACGCTATAAAAGCGCCGACAAAGGCAGAAAAGACAGCTGAGGCTAAGACTGAAGTCAAGACCGCAGAAACTACGGTTAAGACTGAAGCTGCTCCGAAGAAGTGCGCAGTCAAGAAATGCACGGTAAAATCAGAAGCAACAGAAGCTGAGGTTAAGACCGAGCCTAAGAAAAGCGCTTCTAAGAAGTGCGCTCCCAAGACAGAGTCTACAGCAGAAGAAAAGCCAAAGAGAAAATGCGGCAGAAAGCCTGCTGCTGCAACGGCTCCCACTGTAAAAACAACAAAAACAACAAAGTAAATATAAATCCGGATTGATTGTATAAAAGGATAAAAAGGCTGTAGTCAAGACTACAGCCTTATTTTCTATAATGAGGATAAAACATGAAAAATATAAATCTTACACTATATGCCGTTACAGACCGCGGCTGTCTGAATGGCAGAAATCTGCATAATGCCGTACAGGCCGCGCTTGAGGGCGGTGTTACCCTTGTTCAGCTCCGTGAAAAAGATATTCCGATTGATGAGTATATTAGGGAAGCAAAAGATATAATGGCTGTTTGCAGCAGGTTTGGCGTCCCCCTTCTTATTAATGATAATGTTGAGGTATGTTTGAAATCCGGCGCAGATGGTGTACATCTTGGTCAGAATGATATGCCGTGTGATGAGGCGAGAAGGCTGCTTGGGGATAAAAAAATAATAGGCGTTACCGCAAAGACAGTTGAACAGGCACAGACAGCACAGAAAATGGGGGCGGATTACCTTGGAAGCGGCGCGGTGTTCGGCACCTCCACAAAAGCAGACGCGGTTAAGATGGATATGGAAACATTAAAAAGCATATGTGCCTCTGTTTCCATCCCGGTTGCTGCCATCGGCGGTATTAACAAGCAAAATATCCGTAAGCTTGAGGGCAGCGGAATAAGCGGCGCAGCTATAGTTTCAGGAATTTTTGGGAATGATGATATAAGGGCAGCTTCAAAAGAGCTGTACACTGTAATGGAGGAAATACTATGAAAACAGCATTAACCATTGCAGGCTCAGACAGCAGCGGCGGTGCAGGTATTCAAGCGGATTTAAAAACCATGACAGCCAACGGAGTATTCGGCATGAGTGCTGTTACCTCAATTACTGCACAGAATACAACAGGCGTTTTTGGTATTTACGATGTGTCCCCCGAAGCGCTCACAGCGCAGCTTGACGCTGTTTTTACCGATATTTTTCCTGATAGTGTAAAAGTCGGTATGGTTTCATCTGTCGGGCTTATAAAAGCAATCGCTGAGGCACTTGTTAAATACAAACCAAGCAATGTTGTGCTTGACCCTGTTATGGTTTCAACGAGCGGACATTCACTGCTCATGCCGGAAGCGCAGAACACATTAATCAGCATGCTTTTTCCCTTAGCCGATATTATCACTCCAAATGTTCCCGAAGCCGAGGTTTTATGCGGCTTTAAGCTTAAGGATGAATCCGATTTGCCTATGGCGGCGGAATTTATGGCAAAAAAGTTTAATACTGCGGTTCTTTTGAAAGGCGGACACCTTAATGGCAATGATCTGTTATATATCGGCGGCAAAGCTATTTGGATTTATGGAAAACATATTGATAATCCCAATACACATGGGACGGGATGTACGCTTTCCTCTGCAATTGCCTCGCAGCTTGCAAAGGGACGCAGCATCGAAGCTGCCGTAATAGCAGCAAAAGAATATATTATTGGTGCAATAAGTGACAGACTTAATCTCGGACACGGGAACGGTCCGATAAATCATATGTGGAATATTACGGAAAGGAAGGAATAACATATGGCATTTGACGCAATTTCTGTTCATTGTCTAATTGACGAGCTATCATCCGTGCTTGTAAACGGACGAATAGATAAAATACATCAGCCCGAAAAGGATGAGCTTACAGTCCACATAAGAACCTACACAGAAAACTATCGGCTTACTCTATCGGCAGGATCCGCAAATCCCAGGGTTCATTTCACCTCTCATGCAAAGAAAAATCCGCTGACCGCACCGATGTTCTGTATGCTTCTCAGAAAGCATCTTTCCTCCGGCAGGATTACCGCAGTCGAGCAGATTGGTTTTGAAAGAATTATCCGTTTCAGTATTGAAAGCTATAATGAGCTTGGTGATTTAACCACCAAATATCTTATTGCAGAGATTATGGGCAGACATTCAAATATAATTCTTACAGATTCGGATATGAAGATACTTGACAGTATAAAACATATTGACGCAGCGGTCAGCTCTGTAAGGCAGGTTCTGCCCGGACTTACGTATGCCTATCCTCCGGCTCAGGACAAGGTGCCGCTTACGGAGGTACAGCTTGACACACCGATTAACTTCAATCAGCCTGTACGTGCCGACAAGCTTTTGCTGTCATCAATCGGCGGTATAAGTCCGCTTACAGCTCGTGAGATTGTTTACCGGGCATTTAACACAACCGATATCCGAGCGCAGGAACTGAACACGAACAGACAGGCTCATCTGAAAACCGTGCTTTATGCGTTTGCGGAGGATGTAAGAAACAATAAATATCATCCATGCATGATTACTGACAAGCTTACAGGCAAGCTTTTGGATTTCAGTCCGATTGATATTAAGCAATATGAGAGTACTGCTGAAATCCGCGCTTTTGACAGTATGAGTCAGCTGCTTGAAGAATTTTACTATACACGTGATATGCGCGAACGCATGAGACAAAAAAGCGCAGGATTGGTTAAGCTTGTGAATAACAATATTGAAAGGCTTTCAAAGAAGATAAACATACTGACAAGGACGCTTGCCGATGCAGAGAACAAGGAGTTATACCGCATAAAGGGCGACCTTATAACCTCAAATCTTTACAGGCTTGAACAGGGCATGAAGCAGGCGGAACTTGAAAACTTTTACGAAACAGATATGCCGAAAATCACGATTGAGCTTGATCCTCGTTTTACTCCATCTCAAAACGCACAGCGTTATTACAAGCGGTACAACAAAGCGAAAACCGCTGAAATTGAAGCTGCAAAACAGCTTACGGTAAGCCGCGCAGAGCTTGATTATCTCGAAAGTACATTAGTATCTATTGAGAATGCGGAGCTTGAATCGGACATAAATGCGGTAAAAACTGAGCTTGCCGAACAAGGCTTTGCTGCAAAGCGAACCGACAAGCGCAGGAAAACAAAAAGCGTTTCAAAACCTCTGCATTTTATATCAAGTGACGGTTTCGACATATATGTCGGAAAGAATAACACACAGAATGATTATGTAACCACTAAGCTTGCTAATTCGCAAGACATCTGGTTTCATACAAAAAATATCCACGGCTCACACGCTGTAATCAAACTCGGACTTGACAAAAATGTTCCGGAAAGCACAATGCGCGAAGCAGCACAGAGTGCTGCGTATTATTCAAAGGCACGCGAATCTTCTCAGGTTCCGGTGGATTACTGTCCGGTTAAAAATGTGAAAAAGCCTAACGGCGCAAAGCCCGGTATGGTTATTTATGAGGGATATAACACTGTTTATGTGTCCCCCAAAAAGCCCGAAGGCATATAAACATAAAAAAATAATTTGAACACAAAATAAAACAGGCGAAACAAAATGTTCCCGCCTGTTTTATTATTTGTTTTATTTACGGCTGTTTGCCTATATAAGCCAAGATACCGCCATCTACATAAAGAATATGACCGTTTACTGCATTTGATGCATCCGAAGCAAGGAATACTGCCGGGCCGCCAAGCTCGTCCGGATTTAACCATCTTCCTGCCGGAGTTCTTCCGCATATAAACTGGTCGAACGGATGTCTTGAACCATCAGCCTGCTTCTCTCTTAACGGAGCTGTCTGAGGTGTTGCGATGTATCCGGGTCCGATACCGTTACACTGGATATTGTATGCACCGTACTCTGAACAGATATTTCTTGTGAGCATCTTTAAGCCGCCCTTAGCTGCTGCATATGCAGAAACTGTCTCACGACCTAATTCGGACATCATTGAACAAATGTTGATAATCTTTCCATGACCCTTCTTAATCATTGACGGAATAACTGCCTTTGAAACGATAAACGGAGCGTTTAAGTCAACATCAATAACCTGTCTGAACTCTGCTGCTGTCATATCGCACATCGGAATTCTCTTAATAATACCGGCATTGTTTACAAGAATATCAATAACTCCAACCTCTGCCTCAATCTTGGCAACCATGTCATTAACCATTTCCTCGTTGGTAACATCACAAACATAACCTTTTGCGTCAATACCGTCCGCTTCATATGATGCAAGACCTTTGTCAACAAACTCTTTCTTAATGTCGCAGAATACAATCTTTGCGCCTACGCCTGCGAAAGCCTTTGCGATACCGTAGCCGATACCGTATGAAGCGCCTGTAATAAGCGCAATCTTACCTTCGAGACTAAAATTCTTTAAGTAATCCATTTGGAAAACCTCCCTCAAATTCTTATTTTATTTCCGTCCGAAAACGGAACATATCTAACAAGAGATTTACTCTTGTTTATTTACTTGTCCAATCAGATAAGCGGATCCGGACGATAGATAAGATGAGCAAAATTACCCTCAATATCTCTGAACCAATATGTCTTGATTCCCTTTGCGCTCTCTGAAACGTCATGTACCTCTGTTACACGCTCGTCAGCCTTTAACTTCGGAACAATATCATCAAAAGCCTTCGGAGTTACCGCAAAAGCAATATGTCTGATTCCTGCTGATTTTTCAACATCCTCCGGCTTATCCTCTGCTGCTTTAACAAATTCAATCATGCTTCCGTCAGCAAACTGAAGAAAATATGTCCCCTTGCCATTATCATATACTACCTTACCGCCGAAAACCTGCATATACCAGTCCTTCAGCGCTGCCGTATCATGTGATACAACGGCAATATGTTCAATACCTGATACCATAGCCAAAACTTCCTTTCTAAAAAAATCTGAATTACATTGTACTTATTATACCACATATTATAAAAAATTTCAATAGGTTTTGGTAAAATTATAAATAATTTTTCAAAGTAAAATGCAACAATATAAGCAGGTTTGTATTACGTTCAGATGCACCGCCTTCTTATTTATTATAAAATTCCTTTATTTTATCAATCCTCGCCGTCATATTCTCAAGGATCAAATCAAACAATGTCAGTGCTGTCATTGCCTCAACCACAACAACGGCTCTCGGTACTATAATCGGGTCATGACGTCCCTTAATTGAAACTACTATATCCTCTCCTGACTTGTTCACCGTTTTCTGTTCATGTGTTATAGACGGAGTCGGCTTGAATGCTGCTCTTAATATAATTGAAGAACCGTCGCTCATTCCACCTAATATTCCTCCGGCATGATTTGTCAGCTTTGAAGGTTTTCCGTCACGCATAACAAAATTATCATTGTTTACAGAGCCGGAGGACTTTGAAACAGCTATTCCGTCACCGATTTCGATCCCCTTTACTGCCCCTATGGACATAATTCCCTTTGCAAGATTTGCATCAAGCTTATCAAAAACTGTTTCACCGATTCCTGCCGGCATTCCCGTTACGATACATTCTGCAACACCTCCGACAGAATCGCCGGCTTTCATCATTTCAAGAATATATTCTCCTGCCCGTTCTGCCGCCGTCGAATCCGGCATATAAAGGCTGTTCTGCGAAATTTGCTCCCTGTCAAAGCTACTATAGTCGATTTCAATCGGTCCTATTGATTTTGTATATGTCAGAATTTCAATTCCAAGCGTCTTTAAAAGCTTCGCAGCAACCGCGCCCGCCGCGACTCTGGCGGTAGTTTCTCTGCCCGATGAACGTCCTCCGCCTCTGTAATCACGGAAGCCGTATTTCTCATCAAAGGTAAAATCAGCATGTCCCGGACGGTAATAGCTTGCAATCTCACTGTAATCTCTTGAACGCTGCGTTTTATTCATGACAACCATGGAAATCGGTGTGCCTGTGGTTTTTCCTTCAAAAACTCCGGAAAGAATTTCAACGGCATCATCTTCTTTTCTCGGTGTAGCAAATTTGGACTGTCCCGGTTTACGGCGGTTAAGATAAATCTGAATATCCTCCTCTGATAGTTCAAGTCCTGCCGGACAACCGTCAATTACAACGCCTATACCTTTCCCATGCGATTCACCCCAGGTTGAAACTCTGAATAATTTTCCGTAAATTGAACCCGCCATCTTAAATCTCCTTTACCATCAAATCTTGTATATAATAAGTTTACCATTTTTTCATCAGTTTGTCAATAATTTTATTACCCTGCCCTACGGTTTTTGAATGAGTTGATATTTTGTAAATTTTATCAATAAGATACGAGTAAATGGTATATTTCGACAAAAAGTTTATGATCTTTTTATATAATCGCGTATTGCCGCCTCAACAAGCTCTACCTCGTGAAGAAATGCCGATGCAGATACCCGCAGCGCGCCCTTTCCTAAAATGATTATCTGTTCTACTACATCCGAGGTTGCAACCCTCACACGGTGCTTTTTGCCAATTTCATTCGTTACTTTCTCAATATACATATCAGCAGTTTCCGCTTCCTTTGTATATACCACATCAATGTTGCTTATATGCTCTATCTCACCCGGATTTCCTTTGACTTTGTATGCGTCAAATACCAGTATAAGCTTGCACTGCCTCACTCCAGCATAATTGCAGAGCCTGTTTATAAGCTCAGTTCTCGCATGTTCAAGGCTTTCCTCAGAAAGCTTCTTTAAATCCTCCCATGCGAAAATTATATTATACCCATCCACGAGCAGATATTCCGGTCCCTCAGGCAGTGCAGGCATTTGCAGCCGCCTCTTTTGTTCTGGTTCCTTCCTCGTTTCAAGAGGTGTATAGCTCTTATGCTTTATTTTACCGTATGTCCGCTCAAATATTCTCAGAAGCTCACCATCATCCGCCGGCATATCACGGTATACCTTCACTGCGGTCTCTACCCCGTCGGCATTTCTGTCGCGTCCGAACCCTGTATCAATATGCATATATCGATCAGCCTCATCCCAGCTTACTGCGAAACCCGCACCATGTGCACAGAATATCGAATCTGCTGTGTTTGCCATGTCTGCGTCACAGTCATATGCAATTTCAGAAATAACCCGCTCCTGTTCGGTACACGGCTCATAGCCCTTTAAAACTGTACTCAGTCTTCCGCGTCCTTTTGAATATCCGGTCAGTTCTGTATGATAGCCGCGCAGCTTTTCGACAGGCGCACTGCCTTTTAATACTGACATTTCTCCCTCAGAAACAGGCGCGCTTACCTCTCCGCCCATCTGACCTATATCCGTCATTGCTCGTCCTACACACTCCGACGGTAACGTAAGAACAAAATTATACCACGGTTCAAGCAATATACTTTCTGCCTTTCGAAGTCCCTGCCTTACAGCGCGATATGTCGCCTGTCTGAAATCTCCGCCTTCAGTATGCTTCTTATGCGCTCTTCCCGCAATAAGCGTTATTTTCATATCTGTTATAGGTGAGCCTGTCAAGACCCCTATATGAGTTTTTTCCTGTAAATGAGTTAAAATCAATCGCTGCCAGTTTCTATCAAGTTCATCCTCACTGCAATCAGAAATAAATTTTAATCCGCTTCCTCTCGGCATCGGTTCAAGCACAAGATGCACCTCTGCATAATGCCTTAAAGGCTCATAATGTCCGGCTCCCTCAACAGGAGCAGCAATTGTTTCCTTATAAGTTATGCTTCCTTGCCCGAACTCAACCTCCATATCAAAACGTTCTTTAAGAATACGCTTTAGAACCTCAAGCTGAACCTCACCCATAAGCTGCAGGTGTATCTCTCGAAGCTGTTCATTCCAAAATACATGAAGCTGAGGATCCTCCTCTTCAAGCCTGCGCAGTCTTGCAAGCCCGGTATGGATGTTCACCTCAGGAGGAAGCTGTACCTTATACGTAAGCACGGGATCCAGCAGCATTCTGCCTGTGTCAGCCTCTGCTCCCAAACCATCGCCGGACCGTGTCCGGGTAAGTCCGGTAACGGCACATATCTCGCCCGGAAGCGCTTCATCAATGACGCTGAACTTTACTCCGGAATATATTCTGATTTGGTTTACCTTCTCATTGCTGATGTTTTCACCGCTGCCGTTCGTAATCATACTTTTTACCCTTAGCCTGCCTCCGGTAATTTTCATATGAGTAAGCCGAGTACCACGATCGTCCTCACTTATTTTAAATACCTTTGCTCCAAACTCATTGCCGTATTCTACAGCCTGAGTATAAATGTCAAGTCCATTGAGAAATTCCTTTATGCCCTCAAGCTTCAAAGCAGAGCCAAAGAAAACCGGATAAATCTTCCTCGCCGCCACTGCTTTTACAAGAGTTTTATCACTCACAGCACCCTTTTCAAGAAATTCTTGCATTGCCCCTTCATCGCACATAGCCGTACTGTCAAAAAACTCTTCGCTTGTCCTGTCTGTGCTGAAATCAGTACATCCGCCGTCAAGCCTGGCACACAGCTGAGAAATCAGTTCTTCCCTAGTGTGCAGAGATATATCCATTTTATTTACAAATATAAATGTAGGTATATCGTAACGCCGCAGGAGCTTCCACAGTGTTTCCGTATGACTTTGCACTCCGTCTAAACCGCTGATTACAAGAACGGCATAGTCCAGCACCTGAAATGTTCTTTCCGTTTCAGCCGAAAAATCCACATGTCCCGGTGTATCAAGCAATGTTATTTCCGTATCGGCAATATTTAAAACCGCCTGTGATGAGAAGATTGTAATTCCCCTGTCACGTTCTATGTCATTTGTATCAAGAAAAGTATCACCGTGGTCAACCCTTCCAAGTCTGCGGATTTCTCCTGCTGTATATAGCATTGCTTCCGAAAGCGTTGTCTTTCCTGAGTCAACATGCGCAATTATACCTATTACCAGTCTTTTCATTATCCTTAAGTACCTCCCCATTTTATGCTTGTTTTATCGGCATTTTTTTGTTTTATTTTAGGGTCTGTACCCTTTTATACCATAACAGTTCCCTGACTGATTTTGAGAAGTCTGGAAAAAGATAAGCGTCCCATCTTGCTGCCCTCAGCGACTTGAAGTATAAACATACGTCGGCGTCGCTTCTGACGGCAGTCTGCTTGCTTCTCTTTTCCAAAACGCGTTGGTGAAAGGAGTTCGGATTATAAGTTTGTTTTTCTATGCATTTGATTCATAGCCTCATACATTTCCTCAAACTCTGGATGTGCATATACATTCTTTATTCTATCCATTAAATTCCATTCAACTATCTTTTATAAGTATTTAAAATCTACATATGTATAGTCTTCATCAATACCCTTCCATGTAAGAGCCGGTGCCTCACCAAATTTTTGGGTGACACTTCCATCATATGCCCTTTCTCGGTGTAATAAGTGGATCATCGTTTGAGCTTCCTCATTCAGTCAAAACAGAAACCATCAATACATATTATAACATAAAAATGTTAAAAGTGCAACCCCTAAAAAACTCGATAAAAGCTAAATTTCTTCAACTTTTACAACTCGTAAAAATCATGTTAAATCTGCACTGTTAGTAACAAATTAGTATCACATTAATAACAAGCATTCATAAACAAAGCAGCGCAGCCGCAGGCACTTATGCCTACGGCTGCATGGATATTGAT
>JAUNPN010000041.1 GCA_030536655.1 bacterium
CCTTTCACCAATGCGTTTGGGAAAAGAGAAGCGGTGCTTATCTTTTTCCAAACTTTATAGCCTGAAATGCTTTCACCAATCCGTTTGGAAAAAGAGAAGCAAGCAGGTTGCCGCTTTGAGGGGCGCAGTCGTACTCAATGTACTTCAAGCCCCGAAAGGCGGCAAGATGCGCCGCTTATCTTTTTCCAAACTTTTTCTCCTATTTTACTCCATTGATATTCAGCAGCTTATTCATTTTATTTGAATGTGCATGACAAATTGCCAATGCAAGTCCGTCCGCCGCGTCATCGGGCTGCGGTATTACATTAAGATGCAGCAGCAACTTAACCATTTCCTGCACCTGTGTTTTATCCGCCCTGCCGTACCCCGTAACGCTCTGCTTTACCTGCAAGGGTGTATACTCGCTTATCGGAAGTCCGCAGTTTGCCGCGGCAACAAGTATAACTCCTCTTGCCTGTGCAACATTTATCGCCGTTTTCTGGTTTGAATTGAAGAACAGCTCCTCAACCGCCATTGCATCCGGCTTATATTTATGTATTATCTCTGTCATTCCGTCATATATTTTTTTCAGACGTTCAACCGTATTCATCTTTGCCGGGGTTGTTATCGCTGTATATGTAATCGGACGGAATTTATTTCCTATATATTCAACCACTCCTATACCTACAATCGCATATCCCGGGTCTACTCCCAAAATTACCATTTATATCTCCGTTTCCTTTCTGCATCAGCATAATTATAACATAAACAAATGAAAAAAACAAGCCGTAAAAATATTATATATTTAAATATTTTTATTATTATTTTCAAAAAAATAAATTATTTAAGGTACATTTAAGATAGATACCGTATAATAAAATCACAATAAATACAAAAGGAGATGACCGGAATGGCAATAGAAATTTTCAACCGCTATGAACACAAATACAAGATGGATATGGACGCCTTTCACAAGGTGCTTGAGGTTATGGATGAACATATGGAGCTTGATAAGCATTGCGCCAACCATTCGCTTTATACAATAGCAAACATATATTATGATACACCTGATAACACTCTTATCCGCGAATCGCTTTCAAAGCCCGTATACAAGGAAAAAATGCGGCTCCGCTCTTACGGAGTTCCCGGTATGAACACAAAGGTTTTCCTTGAAATCAAGAAGAAATTCAACGGTCTTGTGAACAAACGCAGAACAACACTAAAGCTTGATGAGGCTTATGACTTCATAAAATCCGGCATTTCCCCGGAGATAAAAGATTATATGAACGCGCAGGTTGTGCATGAGCTTGAATACTTTATGCAGCGATACAGCTTAAGTCCAAAGGTTTATATAGCCTATGACCGCCTTGCTTATTTTGAAAAGGGAAACGATGATTTGAGAATCTCCTTTGATACAAACATCAGAACACGCCGCCATGACGTCGCTCTTGAAAACGGTGATTACGGTACAAAACTGATTTCGGACGACATCCGGCTGATGGAGATCAAAACAAGCAGCGCCATGCCGCTCTGGCTGTGCAAAATGCTGTCAGATTTGAACCTCAGAAAAACAAGCTTTTCAAAATACGGTACAGAGTATCAGAATATGCTCCGTTCCGAAACAAACAAAACATATTATTTTATAATGACAAAACCATCTTATTTAAATTCAATTTAACACAGGAGGATATAAACAATGGAAGCATTAACATCAATATTTACTACAGCAAATTCAGGTTCAGGAATTGAACTCACAGCATCATCAGTTATACTCGCTATGGCAGCAGCAATTCTCTACGGACTCGCCATAAGCTTTACATATATACTAACTCACAATGACAGACACAATCAGTCGCTCGCAGTAACGCTTACCATGCTGCCGGTAATTCTCACGGTTATTATACTGTTCGTTGGCAGCAATGTTGCAAGAGCGTTTTCACTGGCAGGAACCCTCTCGATTATCCGCTTCAGAAGTACCTCCGGCGAGCCTGAGGATATAGGCTATATATTCTTCGATATTGCCGCCGGTCTTGCCTGCGGAGTAGGACTGTTCGGCTACGGCGCAGTATTCGTTGTGCTCCTCTGCCTGTTTATGATAGTAATTTCAAGGCTTGGCTTCGCCCGTCCGAAATCAACCGCAAAGCATCTTAAAATTACGATTCCGGAAAATCTTGATTATGAGGGTATTTTTGATGAAATTTTAAAGAAATATACCAATTCATACATACTCCGCCGTGTGCGCACAACCGATCTCGGATCTCTGTATGAGCTTGAATATGCCATTAAGATGAAAAGCTGCATTGACGAAAAAGAATTTATAGATGAGCTGCGTTCCAGAAACGGAAACTTGAATATAGTGCTTTCTCTCGCCGAAAACGAGAACATATGCAAACACTGAAACGTCTTTTGTCCTAAATTGTTACTTTTCTGTTACGAAAGGGCAATGAATCTAAAGTGCTCTTGTAAATAAAATGAAAAATTGTTGAAATTTTTTCAAAAAAACACTTGCAATACAAGATATTGTGTGGTATAATAATAAACGTAGAAAGAAATTACATTCTACCCTTTTATCCTATACATAGCAAAAACGAAAACTTCTTCCGCGAGATGTTTTCGTTTTTTCTTTTTATAAACACTTGAACATTTAACTTAACAGCATCAAATCTGATAATAAAATTTCAGATATATATTGAATTTTTTTTGCCGGTATAGTATAATAAGGTAGAATAATATGCAATTGAAAGGAAAACCAATATGAGAAAGCTTGCTGCTATATGGGCGGGAAAGCTTCTTTCAGCCGCCGGAAGGCTTGCCGGAAAGAAATCCTCGTCAACTCCGGGACAGTTTGCACTGAAAATCTGCCCCGACCTTATAAGAAATCTTAATAAACATGTTAAAAAAGGGATAATAGTTACCTGCGGAACAAACGGAAAAACGACCACTAATAACCTTATGTGTTCCGCGCTTGAAAAGAAGGGTTACAAAGTACTGTGCAACCGCCTCGGCGCAAATATGCTTAACGGCGTTGCAACCTCATTTTTACAGGAGGCAAATCTTCTCGGACAACTGAATGTCGATTATGCCTGCCTTGAAATTGATGAAGCATACACACCCGTGCTTTTTAAATACTTCAAGCCGGACGTGCTTATTGTAACAAATCTCTTTCGCGACCAGCTTGACCGCTACGGCGAAATTGATATTACTTCGGACAAGATTAAATCTGCCATAAACATGGTTCCCGGCTTAAAACTTATATTAAACGGCGACGACCCGCTCTGCGTTCAATTCGGGCAAACCGATAATGCTAAGGCGTACTATTACGGCATCTCGGAACAGGTTCTGCCTCAAACAGATGAAACAAAAGAGGGACGCTTCTGTCCCGTCTGCGGTGAGGAACAGGTTTTCAATTATTACCACTACAGCCAGCTCGGAGATTATTACTGCCCCAAATGCGGCTTCAAACGTCCGCATATTGATTTTGACGTAAAAAATGTAAAGCTCGGTACGCCTATGCAGTTTGATATAAACGGTCAGCATATGAAGATAAACTACAAAGGCTTCTATAATATATATAATCTTATTTCCGTATATGGTGCGCTTGAGGTTCTCGGCGAAAGCAATGACGATTTTAACAGTCTGCTGTCCGAATACAAGCCGCAGATAGGCAGAATGCAGGAGTTTGCGTTTAAGGAGAAGCCCGTCATTTTAAGTCTTTCAAAAAATCCGGCTGGCTTCAATCAGGCTATCGCAACCGTCAACACCGATGAACGTAAAAAGGACGTAATTATAGCGATTAACGATTTGGTTAATGACGGACGCGATGTATCATGGCTGTGGGACGTTGATTTTGAAAAGATTGCCGATGATAACCTTAATACTCTCACCACAACAGGAATAAGAGTTTGGGATATTTCACTGCGTTTTAAATACTCGGATATAAAAGTAAATCATATGACTCACGATATGGCAGACGCTGTCAGGCGTGCGCTTGCGTCAGACTCCGAGGCAGTGTATGTACTTGTAAACTATACCGCACTTTTCCCAACAGAAGGTGTGCTTAATGAACTTTTGAAGAAGTAAGGAGGCGATAAATAATGAAGCTAAAAATTCTGCACCTTTATCCCGATCTTTTAAATCTGTACGGTGACAGAGGAAATATAGAATGTATGCGAAAAAGGCTTAACTGGCGCGGCATTGACTGCGAGGTACTTCCCTTCACCTGTGAAAGCAAAGATTTTGATTTATCGGATATTGATATAGTTTTTATAGGCGGCGGCTCGGACAGAGAACAAAAGATAGTTTGTTCGCGGCTCTTAGAACACAAAAAGCAGTTGTCCGGATTTGCGGAAAACGGCGGCTCAATTATTGCAGTATGCGGAGGATATCAGCTTTTGGGAAAATATTATAAGCTTGCCGACGAAACAATTGAGGGGCTCGGCATCCTCAATATCACAACCGAGCAGGGCAGGGGAAGGCTTATCGGCAATATAATTCTTAAGGCCGATTTTATTAAACAGCCGATTGTAGGCTTTGAAAACCACGGAGGCAGAACCTATATCGGAAACCATACTCCTCTCGGCAAGGTTCTGTTCGGAAACGGCAACGCCGAAAAATCCGAAAATGAAGGTGTGCATTACAAAAACGTAATCGCAACATATCTGCACGGTCCGCTGCTCCCGAAAAACCCTCAGCTCTGCGACTATATATTAACAAATGCTTTAAAGCATAAGTATCCCGATTTCGGAGAGCTTGCTCCTCTTGGTGATGAGCTGGAAAATATCGCAAACGGATATATAACGGATAAATATTTGAAAAAAGCATAGCCACACAAACCTTAAAATTAATTAAAAAAGCGGTAAACAAATTTTAAACAATTTCCCGCTTTTCTTGACAGTGTAATGCTTTTACGTTAAAATATATATTGATAAATAATTTCGCAAAAAAAAGGACGTGAAGGCTTGAAAATAGAATTAAAAGAATCCCAAGTTTCGCTGACCAGCGGCAAATTCTTTTCATGGCTGCGCCGCAGCAAATGGCGGCTGATTGTACTTTTGCTGTCTGCGGCAGGACTTGCAGCCGGGCTGCTTCATATAACCGGTATAGACACTTATAATTCCGACAATCCCGACAAGGATTCCGATGATGCAGGATATGCCATGAACTGGCAGCATTATTCCTCGTTTGATATGTCTGACCCGCATATAAAAATCATGCTCGATACAGTAAGCGATGAGATTTATCTGGACAACAACTCCGCACAGCTTCAGTATACCGCAACAGTGTATCCTAAAAACATACGCGATAAGGTTACTTATGAATGGCGGACAAGCAATGATATTATAGCGCCGGTTAATTCACAGGGACTTGTTGAGGCTTCCGTTCCCGGCGAGGCAGAAATCACTTTTGTCGCAGAATACAATGGTGTTGAATACAGCGATACCGCAAAGCTTCGTGTTACTCAGCCTGTAAACGGGATATATATGCCCACAACCACAATAGAGATATATAACGGCGGCATGGGAAAGATGATAACTGCGGCAGTTTCTCCCGAAAATGCTTCAAACAAAAAAATCATCTGGCGCACAGACAACGAACAGATAGCTGCTGTTGACGAAAACGGCTATGTCCGTCCGGTAAAAACCGGAGTAACCAAAATCCATGCATTTACGGAGGACGGCGGTTATGAGGGACAATGCTTTGTAAATGTAATAAATTATGAAGTTAAGGTTGATTCTGTCACAATACAGAACGAATATAAGGATGACGCCCGCTTAAAAAGAGGTGAAATGCTCAAAGTTTCAGCTGCGGTTGCTCCCGCAAACGCAAAAAATAAAACATTAAAATGGAGCTCCACAAATTCAGATGTAGCAACAGTAAGCCAAACAGGCGTAATACGAGCCGCTGAGGAAGGAGAAACATATATTGTTGCCGCATCAAACGGCAAGCAGGATATACTTAAGCTGACAGTTGAGCCAAGCGGCGAGAAGGATCGTCTGAATCTTTATACAGAAACGGATGGAACCGGAACAATTCCATACACCGGTCCGGCAGACGGAACTGTCACCTATACAAATTATCCGTATACACTTGAAGAAATTGTTGACATCCAGATGGCACAGAGTACTCCTCCTAAGGCAAACGGCGGACAGCGGCTTGCTTCAAGAACCGAGGTTGAGCAGCATATGAACCCAGAATACTATCATGACGGCGCGTATAAGTATCAGTTCCTTGACCTTTCGCACCCGAATAATATATCCGCGGCTGAGCTTAACAAATACCTTGCAGGAAAGGGTGTTCTTGAAGGTCATGCTCAAGACTTCATAGACGCGGCAAACAGGTATAATTTATCAGAGCTGTATCTTGTGGCTCACGCAATCCTTGAAACCGGAAGCGGAACTTCAACGCTTGCGAGAGGTGTGGAGGTCGGAGGCACCACGGTATACAACGTATTCGGCATAGGCGCATACGACAACAGCGCAGTATATTCCGGCTCCCAAAAGGCATACAAAGAAGGCTGGACGAGCGTAAGCGCGGCAATTATGGGCGGTGCGGAATTTATAAGCACGATGTATGTAAATGCTTCCGGCGGCAGACAAAACACTTTATACAAGATGCTCTTTAATCCGGGCAGCCCCGGTGAGCATCAATATGCTACAGACTGCGAATGGGCAACAGGACAGGCAACTATCCTTGACAGGCTCCTGAGAATGTTCCCTGATGCAGTAAAGACGTATGAGGTTCCGGTTTACGAGGGAATGACTCCCGTAATTCTGAATGTTACCGAATAATACTTTCGGCATATTTTAATGATAGGAAACATATAATATACAAACAGATAAAAACCGGAGGAACCTATCATGCATATAATCATAGTAAAAGCAAGGACAATCATTATTGCAGCCGCACTCATTCTTATCATACCGGCACTGCTGTTTGCGCCCAAGGCTCTGGAAGCATTTAGCTCCAGAGACGGGCGCGAGCTGCCGATATACAGTGTTGAAAGAACGGATAACAAAATAGCGCTTACCTTTGACTGTGCATGGAATGCGGATGATATTGATTCAATACTGGACACGCTTTCGGCCAATAAATGCACAGCGGCATTTTTTGTAACCGGTGATTGGGCTGAAAAGTATCCGGAAGCCGTGAAAAAAATACATAATGCAGGACATATTATCGGAAATCATTCATACAATCATGCCGATTATACAAAAATGAGTTCTGACGAAATAGAATCAGATATAAAAAAAGCAGATGAATGCATAAAAAGGCATTGCAGCGAAGCTCCTTTATATATGCGCATGCCGTCCGGTGCATACAATGATACGGCGGTAACAACCGCTGAAAGCTGCGGCAAAATCAGTGTGCAATGGTCGGTTGACTCGCTTGATTACAGAGAAAACGCAACTGAAGACAGTATACTTTCAAGGCTTGTCAAAACAAAATCCGGAGATATTCTTCTGATGCACAACGGAACAGAGCTTACTTCAAGGCTGCTCCCCAAAATTATTAAGGGCTTAAAGAAGAATTACGAATTTGTTTCACTTGACGAGCTGATTTACAAAGACGGCTTTGAGATTGACTCATCCGGCAGACAGATTTTGGTTAAATAAGAACTAAAATTATATCATTCTGCAAGCAGAATCTGCTTCTTATTTATCGCTTACAGAAAAGAGATTGGAGAAAAGATATGAATATAAGCATCAAAAGAGACGGTCTTACTCTGCGCGGAGATTTATTAAGACCCAACAATGAAAAAACCCCTGCGGCAATAATGTTTCACGGACTTATGAGCAATCGTAACAGCAAATTAGCGGATGCCCTGATTAGACAAGGAATTGCCGTTGTGAAATTTGATTTTAACGGACATGGTGAAAGTGACGGAGATTTTTCTGATATGAATGTTTTCAGTGAAATCCTTGATGCGGCAAAAATTATAGATTATGTACGTAAATTAGATTTTGTTACAGATATTTATATAATCGGTCATTCGCAGGGTGCGCTTGTCGGCGGCATGATGGCGGGATATTACAGAGAATATATAAAAAAGCTAGTTATGCTTGCTCCCGCCGCTACAATAAAGGATGATGCGCAGAAAGGCTCGTGCTTCGGAATACCGTATGATACATACCATATCCCGGAATACATTACGATGACAAACACAGAAAATGATAAATTTAATGTGGGCGGTTTATATTTCAGAATTGCCAGAACACTGCCTATATACGAAACCACTTCCATGTTCGAGGGCGAAACGCTTATCATACATGGCTCAGATGATGAAGCTGTAGGAGTTATCGGTTCTAAACGCTATGCCGAATGTATGAAAAACGTATCACTCGAAATTATAGACGGTGAAAATCATGGGTTATGCGCATTCGCATGGGATGACGTTGTAAAAAAAGTAACAGACTTTTTGGCTTAAAACAAGGTACACAGCTTATGCCGTATGACGAAAAATCTGACTGTGTTCACTGCGTACTATATTTAATCAGTGCTTCCTTAACCGTTATTTATTCAATGTTTCCATAAATAATTCAAAACAGGCGGACAGAGAACGTTTACACTCTGTCCGCCTGTTTTATTATACCGCTGCCAAATTTCTATATTCCAAGCAGCTGCCAATCAATATCATTCTGTCTTTCCGGTATAAAGTCTGTAATATCTTCCTTTTTCCGCAATCAGTTCATCATGACTGCCGCGTTCAATTATGCGTCCCTGATCCATGACCATGATGCAGTCTGCATTTTGAATTGTTGAAAGTCTGTGGGCTATGACAAACGTTGTCCTTCCCTTCATAAGAGCATCCATGCCATCCTGTACAAGCTTTTCTGTTCTTGTATCAATAGATGAAGTTGCCTCATCCAAAATCAGAACCGGAGGATCCGCAACAGCAGCTCTTGCAATAGCAATCAGCTGACGCTGACCCTGACTCAGGCTGCTGCCGTTTCCCGTCAGTACAGTGTTATATCCGTCAGGAAGCCGCCGGATAAAACCATCAGCGTTCGCCAGTCTTGCTGCGGCAATACATTCTTCATCAGACGCATCCAACCGTCCGTATCTAATATTATCCATAACAGTGCCCGTAAACAAATTTGTTTCCTGCAGTACTATCCCCAAGCTGCGGCGAAGATCCGGCTTTTTAATTTTGTTCACATTAATACCGTCATAACGGATTTTTCCATCCTGAATATCATAAAAGCGATTTATTAGATTTGTAATTGTAGTTTTACCTGCACCTGTAGTGCCCACAAATGCAATTTTCTGACCCGGTCTTGCATAAAGCTTGATATTATGCAGTACCATCTTACTGTCGTTATAACCAAAGCTCACATCATCCATAACAACTTCACCGCGAAGCTTTGTGTATGTAACCGTTCCGTCATTATAAAGATATTTCCATGCCCATGTATTAGTTCTTTCTGCCGCTTCTGTCAGACTGCCGTCCTTATTTTCCGTTACATTGACAAGCTCTGTGCATCCATTATCTTCCTCCGCTGTCTGATCCAGCAGCTCAAAGGCTCTTTCAGCGCCGGCTGCCGCCATAACTACTGAGTTCGTTTGCTGACTTATCTGTGTAATCGGTTGTGTAAAGTTCTTATTCAGTCCCAGGAATGCGATAATTGTACCAATGGTTAAGCCAGCATGACCGGTCAGCGCCAGCAGCGCACCTATTACGGCACACAGCACGTAGCTCAAATTTCCGATATTTGCATTAATAGGCATCAAAAGCAGAGAATACCGGTTTGCCTTATCCGCACTGTCGCGAAGTTCTTCATTAATTTTCCTAAAATCAGCCGTCGCTTCTTTCTCATGGTTAAAAACCTTGACAACCTTCTGTCCCTCTATCATTTCCTCAATATAGCTGTTTACAGTTCCCAGATTTTTCTGCTGGGCTTGAAAGTATTTTCCCGATAATCCGGTAAGCTTTGATGTAATCAACAGCATAACCCCTGCCATGGCAATCGTTATAATTGTCAAAGGAATATTCAACGCAATCAAAGAAACCAGAGTTGCAATCAATGTTGCGGCAGAATTAATCAGCTGAGGAATACTTTGACTCAATAATTGACGCAGCGTATCCACATCGTTCGTATAAACGCTCATAATGTCGCCATGCGGGTGAGTATCAAAATATTTAACAGGCAGAGCTTCCATCTTATGAAACAATTCATTACGCAGCTTATTCATGGTACCCTGACTTACATTTACCATAATACGGTTATATCCGTATGCTGTTATAATACCAATCGCATAGAAAACAATTATTCCACTTATCCCCTTAGCCAGCAGTGAGAAGTCCGGATTTTGACTTCCCAAAAGCGGAACAATGTAATCGTCCACCAACGCCTGCACAAAAAGCATACCGCGCATAGTTGCAACCGCACCGGTTAAAATGCAGACAACAACCAAAAGAAAACTGAACTTATAATTTTTAATCATCAGCTTTATAAGCCGTCCGATTGCGGAAAAAGCCTTTTTTTGATTATTTATTTTTCTTATCATTGTATTTTGTCCTCCTTCCTTATTCCAAGTCAAAGTCGCCGCCGGCATTTTGCTGCGACTCATATATTTCACGATAAATACTGTTTGTTTTCAGTAAGTTTTCATGCGTATCAAAACCGCTTACACTTCCGTCCTCCATCACAAGAATTCTGTCCGCATCCTGTACGCTTGAAATTCGCTGAGAAATTATAAGCTTTGTCGTTCCCGGAATTTTTGTCCTAAAGCTCTCGCGGATACGTGCGTCTGTAGCAGTATCAACCGCGCTTGTCGAGTCGTCAAGGATTAATATTTTCGGTTTTTTCAGCAAGGCTCTTGCAATACAAAGCCGCTGCTTCTGACCTCCCGAAAAATTCGAGCCTCCCTGTTCAACGCGGGTATTAAGTCCGTCCTTCAGCCTGTCAATAAATTCATCCGCAGCTGCCTGACGGCAAGCCTCCATACATTCTTCCTCAGTCGCATCAGATTTTCCCCATCGGAGATTTGAAAGTATCGTACCGGAGAATAATACATTTTTCTGAAGCACTACCGCCACCTGCTCACGCAGTGCTTCCATATCATATTTTCTTACATCTACGCCTCCTACTCTTACTCTGCCGTCAGTAACGTCATAAAGCCTCGATATTAAATTTACAAAGCTGCTCTTACCGCATCCTGTGCCTCCTATAATACCGACAGTTTCTCCTGATTTAATATGTAAATCAACATCCTGCAAAGTCTCCGCAGCTGACCCCTTTTTATATTTAAAGCTGACATGATCAAAATCAATGCTGCCGTCCGCCATTTCCGTTACCGTCTGAGCCGCATTATTCATCTCCGGTTCTTCATTCAGAACTTCCGAAATACGTCTTATACTTGCGAAGCTCATAGTAATCATTACAAATACCATAGAAAGCATCATCAGCGACATCATAATCGACATAATATAACTGAACAGCGATGTGATATTTCCCGTTGTCATTGCTCCGGATACAATAAAATGTGCGCCGAACCACGAAACCGCAATAATGCACGAATAAACCACCAGCATCATAATCGGATTATTCAATGCCACCAATGACTCGGCTTTTACAAAAAGTTTATAAAGCGCATTTGCGGATTTTCCGAATTTTTGATTTTCATAATCCTCCCGTACAAAGGATTTTACTACTCTGATTCCGCTTATATTTTCCTGAACAGTCGCATTAAGCGCATCATATTTCTTAAACACTTCCCGGAAAATTCCCGAAGTCTTTTTCATTAAAAAAGCTAAAATTACAGCTAAAAATACGACTGCCGCCAAAAAAATCATTCCGATATTTTTATTGATTACAAAGCTCATTATCATACTGGCTGTCAGCATAAGCGGCGAACGAACCGCAATCCTAATCATCATCTGAAATGCGTTTTGTACATTTGTCACATCGGTTGTCATGCGTGTAACCAACCCGGCAGTGCTGAATTTATCAATGTTTGAAAAAGAAAATGTCTGAATTTTTTCATACATTGCATTTCTTAAATTTGCCGCCAACCCGGACGATGCAAGCGAAGCATACTTTCCCGACAGCGCACCGAATGCCAAGCTGAATAACGCCATAACCACCATTACCATTCCGTAACGATATACCATAGACATATTTTCCTGCTGAAGTCCCCGGTCTATGATCATAGCTGTGACAAACGGAAGAAGAACCTCCATTAATACCTCCAGCGCTGTGAATAAAGGAGTTAGTATTGCTGCCGTCTTATATTGCTTTAATTCTTTTATTATAGTTTTCATATTTTATAAACCTCCTGTCAAAAATACACTCTTTATCACTTATTAATTTTATGCCTAAGAAAGCACTGATTAAATATAGTACGCAGTGAACACAGTCAGATTTTTCGTCAGATTATATAAAAAGATCGAAGGCATACTCGCGTATGTCGAGAGATTTTTGTATGATATGACGGAAAATATGCAAGTTCAATGCGTGCTAAGCCGTTAGGCGTTAATTAATCAGTGGTTCCTTAAATATATTTTACCACAATTCACCTTGACTTTGAATTCAAAATATGTTATTATTAATAACAAAAGCTTATTAATACCAATAAGGAGGCATATATATGAATACCTTTCAGTTAGAGTGCTTTTTGTCAGTAGCCGACTATTTAAATTTCGCCAAAGCTGCCGAGCATATGAACATTTCCCAGCCGGCCGTTACGCACCAAATTCAGTCCCTTGAAAACGAGCTTAACGCAAAGCTTTTTCGGCGAACCACCAGAACGGTCGAGCTGACAGCGGAAGGACTTACTTTTCTTTACGACGCCAGGGATATTGTTGCATTATCCAGAAGAGCTCTCAAACGTTTTGAATCTGCGGACAAACGAGAATTTATAGATTTTCCCATCGGCTGTACCTCGCAGGCTCAGTTTCGTATATTCTCGGAGGTTTTGATTAAGCTGAAAGCAATTTATCCGAATCTGCACCCTAAAATTTTTACAGTGCCCAGTGTACAAATTTTGAAACGCGTAGAGGAAGGCACCGTTGATATTACTATCGGATTAAAAACAAATATAAAAAAGGCTTCTATTAATTATCAAGAATTAAAAAAAGTCCCTGCCATCTGTGTCTTTCATAAGGATCATCCTTTTGCAGGAAAAGCCTCTGTAACCATGGAAGATATAAAGCAGCAAAATCTTATTCTCTATCATACCGGTTCCGTTTCCATGGAAATTGCACATATTCAGGGCAAATTATCGGAGTCAAAACAATTATCCGATCTTTATTTCTGCGAATCGGAAGAAGCGGCTCTGCTCCTTGCCGAAGCAGGATTCGGTGTTGCGATCCTTCCGGACATATTCATATCCGATGATTCCGATAAAATCAAAAATCTTGATAATTTAATAAAACGCAGAATTGATGACGCCGGAGAACTTTCTTTCGGATACTATTACAGAACACTGACCGGAAACCCTCTGCTTAAAGACTTTATTAAATTGCTGAAAACGGTTGTAACTACCGGCAATACGCAAAAGAACACCTAATTAAATCAGGCGTACGGACTTATGAACATTTTTTACGGGTATAATGAAAGAAACTGCTGCAAAACTTTGTTTTGCAGCAGTCGGACAAAAAACTTTGTTTCGTTAGGCAGAAAATGCCGAAGTCTTTTCAAAAAATTCTCTCCAAGTTCACTACTTATTCAAAAAATTTTCTGTCCAGACTTCTGTAGCTGATTGCTTCGGCAATACTTGACGTTGAAATATTCTCCTGTCCATCAAGATCTGCAATCGTGCGCGCCACCTTCAAAATTCTGCTGTGCGCCCTCGGACTGAGTCCCAATGAGTCAAATGCCTTTTTCAGAATTTTATTTTCAGCGTCTCCCAAACGGCAGAATTCATCAAGCATACCTGCCGTAAGCTGTGAATTTGAGTATATTCCCCTGCCCTTGTAACGTTCAAGCTGAATCTTCCTTGTGCGGTCCACGCGCTTCTTTATCTCCGCACTTGATTCTCCCCTCGTTGAAGAGCTGAGCTTGTCATAATCAACCGCCGCAACCTCTGCCTGAATATCTATTCTGTCCAGCAGCGGACCTGAAATCCTGCTCCTGTAGCTGTTAATCTGTGCCGGCGAACAGGTACACCTGCGCCTTGAATCTCCGAAATAACCGCATTTGCATGGGTTCATACTGGCAATCAGCATGATATTGCACGGATATGTAAGCGTTGCATTCACTCTTGAAATAGTTACCGAGCTGTCCTCAAGCGGCTGACGCATTACCTCTAAAACATCACGGTGAAATTCCGGCAGCTCATCAAGAAAAAGTATTCCGTTATGTGCAAGCGAAAGTTCACCGGGACGAGGTGTGCTTCCTCCGCCCGATAAGCCTACCGAAGAAATGGTATGATGCGGATTTCTGAACGGACGCTGAGTTATAATCGGCTGTCCCGCTTTCAGTGTTCCGGCAATCGAATGAACCTTTGTAACCTCAAGCGCTTCATCAAATGTAAGATCCGGAAGAATTGAGCTGACACGCTTTGCAAGCATTGTTTTTCCCGTACCGGGACTGCCTATCAGCAGAATATTATGATTGCCGGCAGCGGCAATTTCAAGCGCACGCTTGACATTTTCCTGACCCTTTACATCGCAGAAGTCAAGCACCGTTTCCGCCTTGCTGCTGAACATCCCTGACACATCAACCTCATGAGGCTCGATTCTGCTCCGGTTCATAAGATGATAATAAAGCTGTTCCAAAGAGCTTACCGGATAAATTTCCGCGCCGTCAATAACCGCCGCTTCATCCGCATTGTCCTCCGGCACAAAAAATTTGCGGAACCCCTGCTTATATGCCGATATAACAATCGGCAGCACTCCCGGAACCGGCTTGACCTCTCCGTTAAGCGCAAGCTCTCCCACAAAAACACATTCCTCAATCTCATCCGAATTAAGCTGACCGTCCGTGTTCAGAATTGAAACAGCAATCGGCAAATCATATGCCGAGCCTTCCTTGCGCATATTGGCGGGAGCAAGATTTACAGTTATCCTCTTTGACGGAAACTTAAAATTACTGTTTTTTATTGCCGCATGAACTCTGTCTTTTGCCTCCTTTACGGTCGCGTCCGGAAGTCCGACTATACTGAAGGCCGGTATACCGTTCGAAAGGTCGGTCTGCACGTCAACCATAAATCCGTCTATTCCCATAAGTCCGCAGGTTCTTACCTTTGAAATCATACCGTCCTCTCCTTTACTTTAAAAGCGAATAAACCTCACTGCGCAGCTGATGATCTGTATCAAACAAGCCTCTTATCGCACTTGTGCGCGTTTTCGCGCCGCGCGCCCTGATTCCTCGTGCAGTCATACAGCTGTGTTCACCCTCAACAATTACAAGAACATCCTCCGTGCCGCATACCTTCTGCATAATTTCGGCAATATCTGCGCAGATCCTTTCCTGAAGCTGCAAACGCTTGCATACCATGTCGCAAATCCGTGCAATTTTTGAAAGACCGATAACCTTACCGTCAGGGATATAAGCGACATGACATTTCATATTATACATAAGCGCAAGGTGATGCTCACAGTAGCTGAAGCACTCTATATCCTTTACAAGCACAAGGTCGTGAGAATTTTCCTCCTCAAAGCATTTGCCGAACATTTCCGCAATCTCGTCATTGGTATATCTCATTCCCTCAAAAATTTCATCATACATTCTTGCAACTCTGTCCGGCGTTTCCTTCAAGCCTTCTCTGTCCGGGTCGTCTCCGAGAGCTTCAAGAATTGTCCTTACCGCATTCTTTATCTTATCGTGGTCAAAATTTTCCTTCATTAATTATACCCCTCTTTCCTCCGGAGTCCAAATAACCTTATGCAGCTGTATCTGGTATCTGACGTCTTTAAATATTTCCTCGTTAATAATAGCGTTAACGAGCGTAAGCGGCTCAAAGCTTCCGAAAACAACTCCGGCAAATACATGCGGCATTTTATCATATACCGGGATAAGCTGATTCATAATTTCACGCATCCTGTCCAAATCTTCATCGGAACCGACAACAAATTTAATTACGTCTTTGCCGCAAAGCGACGTGAAGTTTTCGGGAAGCATCTTGTCCTCCATACCGCTTGAGGGCAGCTTATAATCTATTGTAAAAAACAGCTTATCCGAACGGTAAACTCTGTTTCTGAACGCAGCCGTATTAACCGCGCCGTTTGTTTCAATATTTACCTCATATCCCTGCCTTAGCAGCGCGTCAACAAGCTTATCACAGTCACAATGTATAAGAGGCTCGCCTCCGGTCAGAGTTATGCGTTTGTAGCGCGGCTGTATTTTCGCCAATATATCCTCAACTGACATTTCACTATATTCACATGGTTCTTCCTCGCCGAACAGCGCATAGAGCGTATCACAGTAGGTACAGCGAAGATTGCAGCCCGCAAGCCTTATAAACGTGCATGGCTGTCCGGTACGGATTCCTTCACCGTCAATACTGTTAAATATTTCAATTACTTTCATAGCTTTACTTTATATAGCTTGCGGTATTGTCAATGCTTTCCCGGACATCGACGCGGAAACAGTACGGCGCCAATTCATCACAGATATATTTTGCAAGATTTTCCGCAGTTGGATTGAAATCTACTACATCATTAATAACCTTATGATCAAACCTATCATTAATTCGGCGCTTAATTTCCGTAAAATCCATGACCATGCCATCGTCATTAAGAGATTCGCTTCTTAGAAACACATCAATTATCCAGTTGTGACCATGCAGATTCGAGCATTTAGACTCATAACTGAGCGACAGTCTATGAGCCGCACTTATTTCAATACGCTTTCTTACCTCATACATGATTATTTATCCTTCCTTGCCATAAACTCCTCATAACCTCGCCTGCGCAGGAAGCAAGCGGGACAGTTGCCGCAGCCGCTGCCCTTAATTCCGTTATAACAGGTGAGAGTATCACGGTAAATAATATCAAGCGCGCCAAGCTTATCCGCCAATTCCCACGTATCAGCCTTTGTGAGCCACATGAGCGGCGTATGAATGACAAAATTATAGTCCATTGCAAGATTTATGGTTACATTAAGCGACTTTATAAACATATCCCGACAGTCAGGGTAGCCCGAAAAATCCGTTTCGCAAACTCCCGTTACAAGCTCTGTCATTCCATGTGTTTTCGCATAGATAGCCGCATAGCTGAGAAACAATAAATTTCTTCCTTCCACAAAAGTGTTTGGCGGTGCTCCCTCCGGCTTTGTTTTCTCAACAGGAATATCCTCACGCGTAAGAGAATTTGCACTGAGCTGATTTATTATCGGTGTATCGATAACCTCATATTCAATTCCCGCAGCACGGCAAATATCCGCCGCACATTCAAGCTCCGCCTTATGGCGCTGTCCGTAATTGAAGCCTACAGCGGCAACATTATCCCCGCCGAATCGGTCAATCGCCCAGAAAAGACAGGTTGTTGAATCCTGCCCTCCGCTTAACACTACCAATGCTTTTTTCATTTTGATTTCCTTCCTATTTTAGCTGAGAAAATAACCTCTCAGCAGCTATTTTTTCATATTTTGTACCCGGCTCGCCGTAGTTGGCAAACGGGTATATCGAGATGCCGCCCCTGGGCGTGAAAATCCCTTTTACCTCAAGATATTTCGGCTCCATAAGCTTTACAAGGTCCTTCATAATTATATTTATACAATCCTCGTGAAAATCGCCCTGATTTCGGAAGCTGAAAAGATAGAGCTTCAATGATTTTGATTCCACCATCTTGATATTCGGGATATAATTTATTGTAATATGCGCAAAATCCGGCTGACCGGTAATCGGACAAAGTGATGTAAATTCCGGACAGTCAAAAGTAACCATATATTCATTCCCGGGATGCTTGTTCACAAAGGTTTCAAGCACCTCCGGCGCATATTTATCCGAATATATTGTTTTTTTGTTTCCCAAGAGGGAAAGTCCCTCTTTTTCCTGTTCTGTTCTCGGCATTTTATCTCTCCCTATTCCATAAGCCACTTAATCTTCTGACTTGTAGCTTTCTTCATTATATTTTCCAATTCATCACGGTCGCCGTTCTCAACTGCCACAGCAATCTTTTCAAGGCTTGCCTGCATTTCACGGATCCGTTTCGAAAGAGCTTCCTTATTTTCAACAAAAAGCTCGCTCCACATTTCCGCATTAATAACGGCAACGCGAGTACAGTCGCGCAGACTTCCCGCGCTGAAGGACGAGCTTCGCTCAATCATAGGGTTGTCACATAAAGCAACAGCAACAACATGCATAAGCTGAGAGGTATACGCGATAATCTCGTCATGCTCCTCCGGAGTAGTACTCATAACACAGCGACAGCCAACATAATCCGCCATTTCACGAATCAGGGCAATACTTTCAGGCTTATTCCGCTTTGTCGGAGTTATAATCCATGAAGCCTTATTAAACAATGTATCCGTCGAGCTTTGATACCCGCCTACCTCACGTCCCGCCATTGGATGTCCTCCGACGAAATCAACGCTGTCCGGCAGTATGCTTTCAAGCTCACGTATAATATATCCCTTTATTCCGGTAACATCGGTAATAACCGCGCCCGGCTTGATGTGTCCAAGGTTATTTTTTATAAATTCAATATTAAGCTTCGGGTACAGGCACATTATGATAAGATCAGCTCCGTCCATCGCTTCTCCCGGAGTGGTGCAGCCCTCGTCAATAGAGCCGTCATGCTTTGCAATAACAAGAGTCTGCTGTGTTCTGTTATATGCAACTATCTCAGCATTGTGGAAGCCGTGAAGCCTGCGCGCAAGCGAACCGCCGATAAGACCAAGTCCAATTATTGCTATTTTCATATTCATCTTCCTTACATACAATCATTCTATTTTATTTTAACATATTACGCATTGAATGTCAATTTAAAATGTAAATATTTTTATGAATAAAGCTTGTCTTTAATGCAAATAATAAATAGCAGCAAGAAACTTTCAAAAAGGTTTCCTTGAACCAAAAGAAGGGAGTAATTATATTATGAAGGTATACGTAGACCAGAATGAATGTATAAGCTGCGCGTTATGTGTTGACCAGTGTCCGGCAGTGTTCGGCTTTAATTCCGACAACAAATCGCATGTTGAACACGAGGACGCAGTTAAAGAACATTCGGAACAGGTTAAAATTTCCGCTTATGAATGTCCGACAAGCGCAATTAAAATCATGTAAGAAGCTTTGGCAGGAGGCTGAACCGCCTCCTGCCAAAGCCGTATCGACGCTTTACTGTCAAGTTACCATCCTCTTAAAGCAAATCAAATAAAACAGGTATACCTAAAAACGGTATACCTGTTTTTCTTTGTCCGATTTAAGGAAGCACTGATTAAATATAGTACACAGTGAACACAGTCAGATTTTTCGTCAGATTATATAAAAAGATCGAAAGCATACTCGCGTATGTCGAGAGATTTTTGTATGATATGACGGAAAATATGCAAGTTCAATGCGTGCTAAGCCGTTAGGCGTTAATTAATCAGTGGTTCCTTAAAATATTATTCAGCAACAAACGGAAGAAGTGCGATTACTCTTGCACGCTTGATAGCTGTTGTAAGCTGTCTCTGGTGCTTTGCGCAGTTACCGCTGATACGTCTCGGCACAATCTTGCCTCTCTCTGTTACATATCTTCTGAGTTTTGCTGTATCTTTATAATCAATATGTTCAACCTTATCCATGCAGAACATGCAGACCTTCTTCTTAGGTCTTCTTGCTCTCTGGGGTCTGTCATTTCTCTCAGCCATGAGCTATATCCTCCTTATCAATTTTTATCATCAAATCAGAATGGTAAATCATCCTCTGAACCGTCAATATCCATGAAACCGCCATCGTCAAATCCGCCGAACGCATCATCCTGCTGCGGCGCCGGAGCCGGCTGCTGAGGCATATTATATCCACCATTGTTCTGATATACGCTGTTATTGCCGCCGTAGCTTCCGCCCGTTTCAGCCTTTGACCCGGTAAAGAATGCTTCATCAACAACAACCTCTGTTGCATACTGTCTTTTGCCGTCCTGACCGTCCCACGTTCTTGTCTGAATCGAACCAACAACGGCAATCATACGACCCTTGCCAAAGTATCTTGCGATAAATTCGCCGGTCTGTCTCCATGCAACACAATTAATAAAATCAGTCTGGCGCTGACCATCTTTTCCCGTATAACCGCGGTCAACCGCAAGTGTAAACCTTGCAAGCGAAACACCGGACGGTGTCTGGCGCATTTCCACGTCACGGGTAAGACGTCCCATTAAAATTACCTTATTCATCAAATCACGCTTTCCTTAATCAATCCTCATCTTTTCTGATGATGATTGTTCTTAAGATGCCGTCTGTGATCTTGTACTGTCTGTCAAGCTCCTTTGGGAACTCGCTGTCAGCTGTGAAGCTCACGAGAACATAATAACCCTCTGTTTTCTTATTGATTTCGTAAGCAAGTCTTCTCTTGCCCCACTCATCAACAGCCTCTACAGTACCGTTAGCAGCGATAAGTGATGTGAACTTATCCTGTAAAGCCTTTACGCTTTCCTCATCAAGAGTTGCGTCAATGATAAAAATTGTTTCATAGCTGTGTGTAAGAATTTCAGCCATTTTGTACACCTCCTTATGGACTTTAGTCCCGGAAACCCAATTCCGGGCAAGGGCGCCCGCATTCCGCAAGCTTTATCATTTTACCACAAAATTCATGGTTTGTCAAGTACTTTTTTATTTTTTTCTTAACTGAAAATCAGCAAGAAGGATGTGCTTGGCTTTTTATTCCGCATACACAAAACGCCGATTTTGTGTCAGTTCATTTCTGTACTTGTTTATATAATATTTCGCCATATTCAGATTCTGTTCCGAATAATTTCCGCATTGTTCAGGCTTGGCGCCCGGAATCTCACCCTTGTATGAAATAATAAAATCACACACATCAATTATCATATCAAAAACATCTTCTGAATTCAGATCTCCGAACATAACCAGATAACAGCCTGTCCGACAGCCCATCGGTCCAAAATATATAATTTCATCCTTATGTTCACAGTTGCGCAAATATGTTGCCGCAAGATGTTCTATTGTATGCAAAGCAGGCATATCAATCACAGGTTCTCTGTTCGGCGCCGTTATTCTAATATCAAACGTAGTTACCGTACACGCCGAATGTGAATCCCGCCTCGAAACATACAGACCCGGCAGTAAATTAAGATGATTAATCTTAAAGCTTGCTATTCTATCCATAATAATACCTCCATTATCTCTTTTATTTTTACCTTACTCATAGCCTATCCGTAAATCAAATTAAGCGCATCCCGACTGCTGATTTTTATTATACCCTCCGATAACTTTTTTGTCAACAGCGAACAGCAATTATAATATCCGTTTTTTCTTAAATCAGTAAAAAAGCTTGATTTTTATTCCCGACTGTGTTATTATTATATTGAATAAATATATATTAATGGATGTGCAAATATGAGTCTTCAAGAAAACACAAAAAATCTAATAAACTGTTGTATAAGTGTAATAACCGGTCAGCATAAGCCGGTTGATATATCTGATTTTAATTCGTTTTTCAGTTTTTGTCTTGTTCATAAATTAGAAAATATCGCTTGTCTTTACCTGTCCGAATCGGCGGCGTCAGACAATACGGTTATGCTGTTATTTAAAGATAAATATAAACAAGCAATTCATAACGATGCGGCACAGCAATATTACCTCAGCCGTATACAAGAAGCCTTCGCAGAGAACGGTATTAATTATCTTCTCTTAAAAGGCTGTGTAATGAAAGGTCTGTATCCCTCCTCTGACCTGCGCCAAAGCGCGGATATGGATATCTACATCGGTAAAGAAAACACCCTCAAAGCAAAACCGATTATGGAATCGCTCGGATTCAAAAATATCACCTTCAGCGATGGTGAATCCACAGACAATTACAAGGCTGATAAATTTTCATATGTAGAGCTTCATAAAAAGCTCATATCCGATGACTATCCTTGGAAGAATGAATGCAATAAAATCTTGGATCGGCTTATTCCCGCCGGAAATCACGAATATGTTATGAATAATGAGGATTTTTATATCTTTATGATTTGTCATATTGCAAAACACATGAAATGGGGAGGTATAGGCATACGCGCAATTCTTGATGTATGGGTATATATCAGACATTACAGCAATATGGATTGGGATTCTATACGCTCTGTTCTTGAAAAATGCAGCCTGACAAAATTCCACGAAAATCTTTTGAAGCTTATAGATTACTGGTTTGAAGAAAAAGAAGCAGATAAAGGAATTAAGAAGCTTGGTCTTTATATTGCTTCAAGCGGCTGGAATGGATTTGATTCTCAGATGAAATCCTCGTCTATAGATAAGTTAGCCGGTCCGACAAGCTCAAAAAGCTACTTAAAGCTTAAATGGTATCTTAACGCCGCCTTCATGAACAGAGCCGTTATGTCGGAAAGATACCCTATTTTAAAGAAAACCCCGGTACTTTTACCTTTCTGCTGGATACACCGCGCGGCATATGCAGTATTGAACAAACGCGATACAATCAACAGCGTCCTGCATTATTACGATAGCATAGACATACGCGAATCAAAAGAAATCAATGAATTCCGCCGTGAAATCGGTTTGTAATAATTAAAGGCTGATTTTATCAGCCTTTAATTATGCAATAAAATTCGCAAAAATCCCCGCTCCTATGACGGTAAGCAATCCAGAAACAGCTATTGAAAGTCCGCTCATTGCGCCCTCAATCTCTCCCATTTCAATCGCCTTGGCTGTACCTACCGCATGCGCCGCCGTTCCTATCGCAATCCCTTTCGCAACCGGATTGGTAATTTTAAATAGCCTGCATACCGGTTCGGCAATTATATTTCCCAATACCCCGGTAATTATAATTACCGCTACAGTAATATTCACATATCCGCCAAGCTCCTCTGAAACTCCCATGCCTATAGCCGTAGTTATTGATTTAGGCAGCAGAGTAACATACTCCTCATGGTTAAGCTTAAAGAGCAGCGCCATAAGCAGCACACACGTCATACTTGTTATTACCCCTGCTGTAATACCCGCAATAACCGCCCTAACATTTTTCTTCAGCAGCTCTGTCTGTTCATACAGAGGAATCGCAAGGCACACTGTCGCCGGAGTAAGTAAATAGCTCAGATATTTTGCTCCGGCATTATAGCTTTCGTAATCTACACGAAATATAATAAGTACAAGCATTGTCAGTATAATCGAAATAAGCAGAGGATTGAACACTGCCGATTTAAATTTTTTCTTTAAAAACATTCCTATAAAATACGAAACAATACTCAAAACAACACCGAAAAATACAGAATTGCATAATACGCTGCTCATATTATTTTTCCCCCTTGTTTTTATTCTTCATAAGTACCTGAGTCACCCGTCCCGATACCGCCATTACTGCAATTGTCGAAACTATCGTAATTATTGCAAAGGTTATGCTGACCGGCTTAAGAATATCCCAAATCTCAAGCAGCCCCGCTCCGGAAGGTATGAACATCAGCGGCATAATTTCTATAAGAAACTTTCCCGCCTCCTCTACCGCCGAGAGCCGTATTATTTTAGCGGAAAGCGCAATATACAATAAAATCATGCCGTAAATACTTGCGGGAACGGGCATAGGAATTATGCATTTAAGCATTTCACCCATAAAGGTTATCAATAAAATTATAGTAAACTGCTTTAAATATTTCAACGAAACTCCTCCTATCAATATATTTAAGGAACCATTGATTAATTAACGCCTAACAGCTCAGCATGCATTGAACTTGCATATTTTCCGTCATATCATACAAAAATCTCTCGACAT
>JAUNPN010000208.1 GCA_030536655.1 bacterium
GACGAAAAATCTGACTGCGTTCACTACGAACTATAATTAATCAGTGATTCCTTAAAGAAGCGCCTGCTGCAAAGTCGGATTTTCCGCCGGATTTATTCCAAGAATCCACGTCGTATGCCGAGGGATTTTTGGTTCAATATGACGGAAAACCGACAAGCAATAGGCGCTTAATTTTCGGACAGGCTCTTCATTCGTTAAAACATCAGCTTCGAGTTGTCAATTATTTGCTCTGCCTGCGCATGGGTCAGCGAGTCCGCCGTTGAGAGAGACATTCCGCTGAAAACGCCGTAAGCCAATGCGACCATCATATTTATATGTGTCGGATTTTTTGTTCTCAGCCTGCCTGCATAATCGGCAATATCTATGTTTTTCGACTTAAGCACCTCCGCGGCAGCTTCGGGTGCCGTTATCGGTGTATCGTCGCTGTATGAAACCGTCCCTCTGTGTTTGCTAACGTATGTTGAGGAATTTCCGTTCAAAATGACAGAAAATACACAAGCTTAATGCACGCAAAGCCGTTAGGCGTTATTTAATCAGCAACTCTTATATTATTGCGACATTCAGCCTTAATATTCACTAACCCAAAGGCATCCGCTGACCGTACTGATTTCAGGAGTAAATATATTTTCATATTGTACACTTACAAAATATTTAACATTTGTATCAAGATTATCAAACGCTACTGTAACCTCTTTATCTACGGCATCCTCATGCCATTTCCGCTGAACATATTCTATATTGCCGATACTGTCTATCTTTGCCAATGAAACGGTTATAATTACAGGTTCGCCGTTAACCTCCAGCCTAACTGCAAGGTTTTTACAACTATCAAAAACCGGTGTTTCAACAACATTTACTGCTTTCTTTTCTTCTTCCGGCGTTAGTGCCTCAAGAGTAAATTCCTGTTGATACAAACTATCCGTTAAATCTACACTGTTATTATAATCTTCTACACCATTCACAAATGCTTCTTTGCCTGAAATAATATTGGTTTTTGACATTGCTTTTTTTATATTCTCCGGAAGTTCATTTTTTGTATAACCATTTGCAAAGATATGTTTCGGAAGATGAGATTCTCCGGGGAAACGAGCATCTGAATTTGTTTGTACATCTTCTGTCATTGGTTTTATACTGACCGTCTGCGTTTCAGCATCCCACTCGGCTGTCATGGACATAGCTTGCGCAAGATATGTTACAGGAATATAAGTTCGATCATTTACTATCATAGCATTTGTGTCCATGTTGATTGATTTGTATCCTTCAAATCCACCATCCAAATTTGTTTTAACTGTTGCAACAGAACTTCCTATTACAAAATCACATTCCATTTCTTCTGAACTAATAGAAACAGTTTTAGTGTCCATATCCCATGACACCATAAATCCTGCATTCTCAGCTATTGCTCTTACCGGAATTTGAACTCGACTTTGCTCATCAATAAACGGCTTCACATCAGCAAATAGTACGTCATTATTATTTAATTTTACTGTTATATCTTGTGCGTATGAGGCAACAGATAAACATCCGAACAATGATACTGCCATTGCTGAGGAAATAATCTTTTTCATTGTTTCAGATCCCCTTAGTTAAAAAATTTCTTTATATTATTAGTTATGATAGGACTTCCGGTCACTGTTGAAGCTGTGTTATTTGTAATTTTTAAGCAGTATCTTCCGCTTTTGGATAAATTCGGATACCCAAATCCAATCACATCCGCCGCATTGTATTTACCTGTTGAAACCAAGTATAAATCGTCATCTGCATCGACCTCATATATTGACACAGTAAAATTGGTTGCGTTACTTGAAAAATCATTAAAGAAAACGCCAAAATTGCTGCCAGATCCATACCATGACTTAGAATACTTTATATTTCTCGCATTTAAACTAAACGACTGAGAAATATCAGAGGATGCAAGATTTCTCGCATCATCATAAGTCGGCTGTGTAGATGTCATCGGGAAAGTTGCAAAAGTAGACATCATCCCCGGAACAATACCATCTTTCAAGTCTTCCTTAGTATAAACATACCAAATATTTTCACCGGCTTCATCATATATTTCAGTCATTGCTGATGCACTCATACTCATAGACGATACTGCCGCCATTGTAGCCAAACCCAATGCAATAATCTTCTTAAACTTTTTCATATTAATTCAATCCTTTCATTTTCAAAGCTTATTTTTTCAAAAGCAACAAAATTCTCACACAAGCTCTTGACAAATCAAAGAAAATCAATTATACTTATAGTAAGAGAGATTCCATGTATTAATCACACATACGATGGTCAAATTCGGGTATGATTTTATATGGTTTCTCTTTTTGTATGCAATGAAAAATAAAGTTATATTTTTTTTAATTTTGCTGTATAAACAGCCTTTTATAGATGTAAGATGTTTCAAAATACATAAACGGCATTTACAACTCTGTTTCCAAATCATTCTGTATGTTGCAGGCTCTGCCTTATGTGATAATCTCACGGGATTAATGTTTGAACAGCCGTTTAAGCGCTGAATATATAATTTGATATATCTTTATCTACCCATTTACCCTAATCCGGGCAGGAAGTTCTTTATTTCTTCCGCCAGCCGTTCCAGCTGCCTTAAATGCAGATTCTTTCCGCCCTTCAAAGTAATAATTTCACTGCCGGGATTTTCCGACAGTTTTTTGTGCTGGTCATACCAACCCTTGATTCCTCTGCTTCTCCTGTTTGAAAGAATGAACAGCACGGGAATATGTAAGGGATATGATTTATTATCGAGCATTTCAAAATTTTCGTTCGGACATTTGTACTTGTCAAGCAGCGTCATATTCCGGTACATATAAGCGGCGGTATTTGAATATATTTCAAGTCTGTTAGATTTGTTTTGATGAATACGTAGTATTCATCAATTACTGATATCAGTAATTGAATTTTATAAACATTCTATCTCTCACAAAAAGTGTTCATTTTACAATCTTGTCGAAAAGAGCTTCAATTCTTGAAGTATGAGAGGCTTTGTAATCTTTTACTTCTTCCGGCATTTCAGGCTCATATGAATAACCACGCGAAGCAAATCCCATGGCGTCTTTAGCAACTGTTTCCGCTGCTGCAGCCATATATCCCAAAACCTTATCACTTATTCTGAACATTGCATTTTCCCTCCTTTCTTCTATTTTTTAGTAATCCGGCGTATATAAGCGCCGTAACTGCAAACAATGTTAGTGCTATAACTAATCCCTCTTTACGATTAAATACTGCTAAAGCAACAGATACTAACGCAAAGAACAGAGTTGTTATCAATGCAAATAATTTATTAGCCTTTATCTCTTTGTCCGTAAGCACCTTATTCGGATGACGAACAGGCACAAAGGCTACCATTGTAACTATCGCAAATATATTACATACCAATGTTATTATTGTATAGTAATCATCAATTATTTTTCCTGCAAAAAATATTAGTATGTATGTACCGACTGTGACAATTCGGCATACTGCATATGTTTTAGCATGAAAGCCGCCGCTGAATTTTCGTACAGTCCAGAACACAACCAGATATATACAAGAATCTATGAATGATTTGGTAAGTATACCTATGAGAAATATCAATGAAAAATTTATAATATCCGATAATATCAGTTTTAATCCTGTTATGTAGGTTTCTTTATTATCAGGATTAATAATTTCCCTGTCAATAAATTTTTTTGTCAGTTCGAGAGCGAGTGTTTCCATGTCTTAATGCCCCTTATCTCCGTTTCTCTTAATATAATTATACCAGTAAAAAGTCCCGGTGTCAATAGAAGCACCGGGACGAACTGCGTATTTTTCTGGACGAACTGCATTTTT
>JAUNPN010000209.1 GCA_030536655.1 bacterium
TACAAAAATCTCTCGACATACGTGAGTATGCCTTCGATCTTTTTATATAATCTGATGAAAATCTGGCTGTGTTCACTGTGTACTATATTTAATCAGTGCTTCCTTAATAGCTTATCCGTAAGTTAAGAACATCTTGCCTGCCGGTTTTCCGTCATATTGCCCCAAAAATCCCCGGCATACGCTAATGCGCCGGATTTTTGGAATAATCCGACCGGGTGACCCGGAAAGCAAGTCATAGGTGAACTGTTTACAGCTCACCGCAGCAGGAACAAATCCCGCGGTTCCTTAATTACGGACAGACTCTAAAAAGCGGCGTCTGAAAGCTTCATAACCTTGGGCTTTTACAGACTGCCTAAAAAATCGCCGTACAAGCCTGTACGGTCAAATGGAGGATTTTTTATGAAAAAGACAGCGGCAATTGCCGGTGCGGCGATAACTGCCCTTTCGCTTGCCATGCCTCAGGCTATGGCTGCGGAAAGCTGGCGCGATGCGTTTATTACGCGTATAATGAAACAGATGTCGTCAGATACCACACATTGTGAAGTTGCGCTTACCGATTTCGATAAAAACGGAGTTCCCGAATGTTTTATTTACCGCTCCGGTCTTGACGGCGGTATTTCGGAGGGCTTTACGTTACAGGACAATAAGATAACGGAAATTCAGGTGCCGGGAAATATAATAGGAGATTGTCTGTCAGATATAACCGTGTACCAGAAGGACGGAAGATACATATTTGTGGGACGAGAGGTTCCGAGATACACCTCGGCGATAAGGCTGTACAAGCTTGAATATGACGGAGCTAAGCTCACGGCGACACAGATAGAGAAGGCGGATGTAAATCAATATTCGAATGTGCCGTACAGAGATATGCACAGCAACGAGTTTCTTACAAACGGGTATCCTAACAGAACAAAAATTCAGCAGTTTATCAACAGCTATGACGCGGTAAATACGCTTACGGCAGAACCTTCGGCTTCAAAGGTAAGTGTAAACGGAAAAGAGGTTGCGGTTTCAGGGTATAACGTAAACTATTCAAATTACTATAAGATACGCGATATAGCAATGGTACTGCGCGCGACTGGTTCTCAGTTTAATGTCGGATGGGACAGCTCAAACAGCGCGATTACAATAGAGCTTGGCGAGAAATATCAGATTATAGGCGGCGAGCTTGAGGAAACGGTTATTTCAACGACAATGGATATTGAGGAAAATTCCGCGCCGATTTATGTTGACGGCAGAGAGCAGAATGTTAAGTGCTATAATATAGGAGGATACAGCTATTTCAAGATAAGGGATTTGGCTGATTTGGCAGGCTTTGATGTAAACTGGAATGAAAGCACACAGACTGTAGAGATTACAACGGAATAAAATTAAAGAGGCTGCTGCAAAAAAGTTTTGCGGCAGCCGCCTTTTGTTATACGGCTTCTTTCAGAAGCTTTTCAAGTTCGGACTTGTTAAATAAATACTTATTATTACAGAAGTGGCAGCACATTTCCGCCTTGCCCTGTTCGTCAATTATTGCCTTAAGCTCATCTTTGCCGATTGAAATTAAAGCCTGTTCCATTTTATGCTTTGAGCATTTGCATTTATATTCCGGCAGAGCTTCTTTATTCTCAAGCAGCACCGAAAAACCGTTTGTAACTTCAAAAATTATATCCTGCGCGCTCATTCCGCTTTCAATCATTTTTGATACCGACTTTGCATGGGCGAGATTTTGTTCAAGCCTGTCGATTACAGAATCATCCGCCCCCGGGAGGAGCTGAATCATATATCCGCCTGCGGCGATTATGTGATTGTCTTTGGTGCTTGCAAGAACGCCGAGCGCTATTGCTGTCGGAATCTGTTCGCTTTGGGCGTAATACGCGGTTAAATCATCTGCGATTTCTCCTGATACCAGCGGAATCTGACCGATATAAGGCTTGCTCATGCTCAAATCGCGTATTACAGCGAGAGAGCCGGAACCAACGGCGCCGCCGACGTCAAGCTTGCCCGCGCTGTTTAACGGAAGCTCGGCCTTAGGATTCTGGACATAGCCCCTGACCTTTGAATGGCAGTCTGTAACCGCTATAAGCTGACCGAGAGGACCGTTTCCGTGAATTTGCAGGGTGATGGAGTCCGTATCCTGCTTAAGCCCCGCTGCGCCCATTATTGCCGCTCCCGTAAGCAGCCTGCCTAAGGCGGCGGAGGCAACTCTTGAGGCAGAGTGTATGCTGCGGGCCTTGTTTACCAGCTCTGTTGTTACGGCACAAAAAATGCGGAAGGAGCCGTCCATGCTTGTGCCTCTTACCAATGTATCTGACATAAAAATTATCCCTTTCTGTTTTTTTGTAATATTATAGCATGTAAAAGTCTAAATGTCAACAGAATAGATTTTTTTATTTGCGGATAGACTGTTAAGCCTCCTTATTCCCACTTTAATATTTGAATAAATAAGCGGCGATACTATTGACCGCCGCTTCTTAAACATACTAAGGTTTTAATCCCAGTTAATATTTTCGTGGCTAATAGTTTCTTTACGCGCGAATTCTCCGCGTGCTGACTGTATAGCTTCTAAATCGTCTGCCGTTGCCACGTCATCGGAAAGAAAACGCGTTTGCAATCTCCAACAATAATAGCTGTTCTGTTTCCGGCAAAATATCAATAACATTTATCAGCCGATTTTTTTTAGGTGACATTGTTTATACCCCCTTATATACTTCGCCGCGCGGTGCAATTTTTTCTATCAGTATCGTATTTTTATCCTGATAACAAAAATATACGCCCATGCTGACGGTTCTGCTACCGTAAACATAGGCGTACATATTAATGGTTGCGGGGGTACGAAACACGTTATATGTGCGACGATTGTATTTAATGTATGCAAAGCTATTTAAATGCGTGCATTTTTATTTGTTGAGTATAGTTAGCAAACCAAAACAGGACTTTATCGAAAGCATTAAGTTTTAGATAAAGTCCTGTTTTGGTTTAACAATGTTCCATTAAATCCCCCGGTTGGCACCCCAAGAACACGCAAAGTTTTTCAATGGAACGCATACTTACATATTCGTTCCGCCGCATACTCGTCAACGCCGACTGTGTAATAATGTTATCTCGTCTGAGCTGCGTCACATTTATGCCTTTTTTCTTCAATAATTCAAACGTCTTTTTATACGAAATCACGACATTGTATCCTACCTTTCAATAACTATGTTTATGTAATTATTATACCATTGTCCAGATAGTTTGTCAACATTCCCGGAAAAGTCCCATAAATAAAAAGTGATACAGCCGGAGGCTTGCACCACCGACTGCATGGATATTGATACAAAAATTTGTAATAAGCTGTAATATAAAAATAAGTACATGAATATAAATATAACAAGAATGTAAATCATTTAACCTTATGCACTTATTATACATCACTTTTCCTAAAAATGCAAGAAAAATCGTCATACATATTTCGACACCATTCGACAAACAGTGAATATTTTACCATTTTTAAAGCTCAACGCCGCCGCAAATTTTAGCTGTAACACGTGCTGCACGATGCAGTATCACGCAATACTTCAAATCCTTATCATCAAGTCCAAGCCCTTCGCCTGTACCCTTGATAATGCCTTTGTCCACGCACCACTGTACGCTCTCACGCGCCCACTCCGGCATATTATCGTCTATGTAGTTATAAATCATCTCCGGCTTGCTGAGTTCTGCGATTTCCTCACCCATCTTATTTATGATACCGTCATAGCGCGCCTGCATTGCTGCCATTTCAGCTCTTAACGCTTTTAATTCTTCCATGTTGATTTCCGCCTTTCCGTCCTCATAATACTTTTTCATTTCCT
>JAUNPN010000210.1 GCA_030536655.1 bacterium
TTTCATGTATGATAAAGCCCGGGGCGAACGCTCCGGGTTTTATTGTGTACGCTATTTTATTTTCCGCTTACTATATTCCGTCCGATTTCGGTTAATTCTTCACTTACACTTTCCTTTGTCAGATGAATTTTATGATCCGCAAGCGGGCAATATTCATAATTTGTCTGATAATAATTTGCCAGTCCCTTAACGCTTCGTGTGTAATGTCTGCCATAAAGCTTAGGTTTTGTATATAATCCTAAAATTTGTATGGGATTATCACATCTAGGGCAAACAGCATAATGCCCAAATCCATCACGATAATATGGGGCAGATTTATTAGTTAATTGTTCAAAAGTCGTTTTCTCAATCTCGTAAATTTTGCCTAATCCTGTTCTTAATTTAAAATTACGCATTCTGTCACCTTGTCAAATTTGAAACCTATTTATTACATCAACCCACCATTCCTTAGGAAACGGCGAAATTACATTTAATTCTTCAGCAAACTCCGCACATTTAAGAATGTCAATCAACCCAATCGGTATTTCATATTCGCTGTCTTTGAAGAAAAACAATAACGATTCATAACAGTTATCGCACATTATTTTCTGCACCTTATAGGTCAATTCTGCTCTTTTCAGATTTTTATTTTTGGTCATACGCATTGCTATCCTTTCTTTCTTAATTTTAACATATCTCTGCTCAAAAAGTTAAGCTAAATTATCCCACCAACCATCCGGCAGCTTTGGCACAGCTCCGCGCTCCTCCGCATATCTTATACATTGTAAAACATCATTTACACCAATAGTAAACTCATGGTTCTTATCTCTCAATAGAAATACTGCACTCTCACCTTCAGCAGTCTGAACCTCACCCCTGCTGACAGACGTCTCATTATGATTTAAACTATCCACAAATATCATCCTTTCAAATATATCCAAGTCAGACAAAATATTTTTCCCTCACGAGTATGTATATCTCCATCTATCATACTCCGCACGGTCGATTTCACCGTTTCTAAGCTGTTCGGCTTTTGTTTGCCAGTCTTTTAATGCTGCATACAATTTACTGTTTTTATCCGGATAAATACATGGTATCCCATCATGCATTTCTACCTTCAATCCATACATATCTTCAAGCGCAAACAGCGTATGCATTACTCCTATGCCGTTTTCAATGTTCGGAACAAGCGCATCCGATGATACGTCAAGTGCTGCTGCAATCCTGTTCAAAATTTTATCCTTTGGCTTTCTTGTCCCGGACTCATACTGAGCTATCCGTATATCCGCATTTTCCTCAGGAAATCCGGCAGCCATGCCAAGCTGCTTTAACGTCATATTCCTCAAATTTCGAATAAACCGTATTCTTTTACCTGTTGTCAATTTCATCACCCACTTTTTCTTAATCGTACTCACTTTACTACACTCCTTTAATCATTCTATAAATTTTGTCCGAATCGAACAAAATTTAATTTGCTGCTGCTTTATCCGTTTTAAGGGATAAATAAATTCTTTCACCATCATATATTTCAAATCCGTGCTTTTTATAAAAATGCCAAACTCTTTCGCTGTTTAAACGCTGCTCCTCTGTCTGCTTGTCCTCTGTTCCTATATCTACGAATGATATTCTTCCGGATATATAATTTGCTCCCAGTCCCTTTGCATATGACTTCATTTCATTCATCAAAACAGAGCCGATACCTCTGTCTCTGTATTCGAAATTCACTTTAATGTCATTTATATATATGTAATCTATAGTCTCATCCTTGCCGCATTTCAAGGTATGTACCGAACAGCTTATACTTGCCTCCGATTTTGTAAGAGTTTTATTCCTTTCCAATATATATGCTTCATAATCAAATCCGGTTAACCGCGGGCTAAAGTCATATCTGCACATATATGTAATTACAAGAGTATATCCGTCATATTCCATGATTTTCAAAATTATTTCCGGTTTTGATTTTTCTCCAAAGTATTTTAACCTTTCCAAATCCTTTACCCTCTTTTCTTTCTCCGCAAGAACTGACTGCATTAACGATATTTTCCCGAACATCTTCCTCATGTCGGCGCAAGTCCTGCAATACACTTTCGTAAATATTGTTTTTAAAATAGACAAATTCTTCTTCTCCTTTATGGTCATTGATAGAAAGAGCTGTAGAAAGCGTATCTATCAGGTATTCTTTTTTTGTACCCGAAGCCATCATATAAAGGTCTTTACAAAGAACCTGTAAGTCCTGTACAAATCGTCTGCATGAAATTGAATTGCTTATTCTGAATGCTGTTACATACAATACATCCGATGCAATTCGCATTGTACGAGGAATATCCTTTAATCGTATTTCATCATCAAGCAACATATCTGACAGCCAGCGTTCCATGTCATCATGTGCATCCTCCAACTCTTTTATACTATACATAATATCAACCTCCATGTTGCAATAATTGTTATATTTTTATATCATGTTTTTAATTTTGTCCAAGTCGAACAAAATTAAAATATCTCTGTAAGAGAAACATCAGGATATGTTATCAATGCACATCGATATACACAAATAGATGTAATTCCCCATTTTCTTTTTATTTCTGTTCTATGATGATGACCGCATATATTTAATTTTGTACGATTTTTCATCAAATACCTCGTAATACCTTTGAATCCCCTATGCACCGCATCTCTGCCGAACAATTTATACATACCGTCATGAGATATTAAAATATCAGCTTTGGGTAAATTGCGTAGTATGTGAGATGCTTCCTCTTGAGTGAACATAGGATAATCGCCATTTTTGTACCTTACCGAACCGCTGAACCCTGCGATGCGGTATCCGTTGACTTCTTTTATTATACCGTGGATATTCTCAGTTCCTCCAAGCTCCGGGGTGTTCCACTCGTCATGATTTCCTGCAATGCCCAAAACCGGCTTATCTCCGACAAGCTGTTTTATTAACCGAATTGCCTTGATAGGTATATCCCCACAGAGGACTACAACATCAAATTTATAACCGCTTATTAATTTCAGTTCATCTTCATACCAAAAATGCAAATCCGATAAAACTAATATTCGCAATTGTGTGTTAATCATCTCTATTTTCCTCAACTTTCGTATTTATTTAGAATAACAGAGTAATATACCTTACAATCCTCATATAGGTCTTTAAACAACTGAATAATCAAATCGTAATATTTTGCTTCAACTTCATTGCAGTTTTCAAAACAATTATATCTATATCCAGTAAGTCTTGAAATCATAGCATATACATTGATTTGAAAATTCCAAAAATCTGTTAAATACTCGTTCTTTGCAATAAACTCAAATCTACATGTCCGTATTCTTGGATTAACTTTTTCAAATTCATCCGGAACTATAGGCACTCCTATTCCTCTCGTTGCTTTTTTATCATCAAAGTTATATTTTCCCAACAGTTTCTTATTAAACTCTATAAGTTCATCTATTATATCCAAAGTTAATTTTTTACAAAATTCATCTATTTTTTCATGTATAATCCACTCAGAAGCAATCCGTAATTCCTGTTCCATTGCATCATTAAATAGTGGTGCAATAAAGCTATCTTCTATAAATACAGGTTTAACAAGAATGGGTAGTACACAATCATGTTTTTGAGTCTTTTCTTGAATTTTATCCATAACACACTCCTACATCAATAATTAATTTGACACCGCCGGAGGGTTACTCCGGCAGTATCAAATTTTGTCCAAGTCGGACAAAATTATCTTTCGTATATTGACTGACCGTTTCCGGCACTTGCTGCGTCTGAAATTTCCTTTTCTAACTGTACCCAGTCACGGTTTTCTCTCA
>JAUNPN010000042.1 GCA_030536655.1 bacterium
TTCTACGTTTTGCACAATGGCTTTTTTGCTGGTTTTTTAATGGGTGAATAGTAACATCATTTTGTCTAAAATACAATGAAATCGGCTCAAATACATTTTTGTAACATCGCTCAATTTACATTCCCTATACATAAGTGAAAACCTCCTTTCCTACTTTATCATATGCGAGGTATTCGCTTGTTGCTATTCTCATTTAATTGTTTCTATCTTTTTTGCTCTTTCTAAGCTACTTATATAGTATCGGTTTTCAACCACTGTTTCGTCATCGCGTTGAATAATTTTTTGCACTATTCCTATACTTTTTATGCATTTCCATTTACTTCTGCACGGCAGGCAGTTGATTTTCCCTTTCTGATAATCACTCTCTTATTTCTATTTGGCAATTAAGAGTGCTGAAAAAATGGAGAAAACTCAAATAAAAAAGGTATTGCAACCATCGGTACATTGTGTTATAATATGTATTGATGGTTGCTGTTTTGCCGTAAGGAGGTAGAGCAAACGATGGCAGGGCAGAAACTATGTGATGGAGAAGAAAGTATACGAAAGAGAGTAAAAACGGGAAAATATTGGGAATGTCGATATACCAACGGGTAGACTGCGTAGGGAAATACAAAAAGAGCATCCGGACGTTCCTAACATAGCCGATAAAAAGGCAAAAAAATAAAATGATATAAAGAAGAATGGAGAAATATAATTGAAAACATCAGATTTTTACTATAACTTACCGCAGGAACTTATAGCGCAGGAGCCATTGAAGGACAGAAGTTCGTCCAGACTTATGACGCTGAATAGGGTTACCGGTGAAATCGGACATAAGTATTTTTATGATATAGTTGATTTGCTTAATGAAGGTGACTGCCTTATCTTGAATGATACTAAGGTGCTTCCGGCAAGGCTTTTCGGTGTAAAGGAGGACACCGGCGGAGCGATTGAGTTTTTGCTTTTGCATAAGAATACTCTTGATACTTGGGAGGTAATTCTTAAGCCGGGCAGACGTGCGAAGCCGGGAGCAAGATTTGTTTTTGGAAACGGCGAGCTTAAGGCGGAAATTCTGGATATTGTAAATGAGGGGAACCGTCTTGTAAAATTTGAATATGACGGAGTATTTGAAGAAGTACTCGACCGTCTCGGAGAGATGCCGCTGCCGCCGTATATTACAAAGAAGCTTGAGGATAAGGAACGATATCAGACGGTATATGCAAAGCATCCCGGAAGCGCGGCGGCGCCGACAGCCGGTTTGCATTTTACACCGGAGCTTATAGAAAAGATAAAGAGCAAGGGGATAAAGCTTGGCTATGTAACGCTTCATGTCGGACTTGGAACTTTCAGACCTGTAAAGGCAGATGATATAAATGACCATAAAATGCATTCGGAATTTTATATTCTTCCGCAAGAAACGGCAGATTTAGTAAATGAAACCAAAGCACGTGGAAAGAGGGTAGTAAGTGTCGGAACAACTGCGACGCGTACACTTGAAACATGCGGTATGAAGGGAATGCCGTTAAAGGCTTCGTCAGGCTGGACGGATATATTTATTTATCCGGGCAAGGAGTTTCGTGTAATTGATGCGCTGATTACAAATTTCCATCTTCCGGAATCAACGCTTATAATGCTCGTAAGCGCATTGGCGGGGAAGGAAAATGTAATGGCTGCATATGAGGAAGCGGTCAGAAAACGTTACAGGTTCTTTTCCTTCGGAGATGCGATGTTTATAAGCTGAAAAACAGCGGCTGCAATTTTGTCTTGCAGCCGTCATTTGTGAAATTTTATAGCCTATCCATAATTAAGGAATCACTGATTAATTAACGCCTAACGGCTTAGCACGCATTGAACTTGCGTATTTTCCGTCATATCATACAAAAATCTCTCGACATACGCGAGTATGCCTTTAATCTTTTTATATAATCTGACGAAAAATCTGACTGTGTTCACTGCGTACTATATTTAATCAGTGCTTCCTTAAAGAAGTACATATTGTTAAGTTGAATTTTGTCATATTATTCCAAAATCTAATGCATACAGGTGTATACCGAATATTTTTAGGACAATATGACGGAAAATCAGCAAGCAAGATGTATTTAATTTACGGATAGGCTCTTAATATCAAGACTCACTTCAGTACCTTTTTATATACATTCGTGTCATCTCAGGTTCTCCGTCGCCTTGAACCATACATAAAAACCTCCAGCCGTATCTTTCGTAAAAAGATGTGTGATCTGTTACAAGATACAAAGTATCAATTTCTTTTGAATGAAATTCATCGCATACAAATTGAAGCATATCACCGGCAATACCTTGGCAGCGGTAGGGCTTTTCAACATATAATGCACATACATTTGGGCTTAGATCAAGGCGGTCATGGAAATCATTTTCAATAACTCCGATACCGGCAATTATTTTTTCATCATGAAAAATAATATACCACTGTGGAACTACTGAATTTCCTATGACGCACTCATTCATACTTTCTATATAAGCAGCCTTGGGGATACTCCATTTTTGATGAAACCATTCCGCAGCCTGTTCAATAAGCTCTTTATGTTCACATATTTTAGTAATTTTATACTTTGTCATAAAATCTGTTTACTCCCTTTTTTATTTGTCAGTATCACCCTAAATGGCGGGAAAAATCGTATTTTTTCTCCACTCCTCCGGAATACTCTCAAAGCTGTCATCATAATGACGGTTCCATGCCACGTCACTCTTTATAATCCTTGCAGGAACTCCGGCAATTGAGCAATTGTTGGGGAATTTGCCCTTAACCAAACTTCCGGCGCCGATTATACTGCCGCTTCCGACATCTGTGTTGTAGAGCAGAATTGCACTCTGACCAATCCATACATGGTCACCGATAATGATTTTACGCTGCTGGCAGATTTCTTTTGTGCAATTTAAATTTTCGCCCGTATTTACATTAAATATGGGATGTCCGTCATTCGACTGTACAAATACAGAACGTGACATCATTGTATCTGCACCGAAGCTTATCAGATTATAGGGTAGACAGAGAATAGTATTGCCTTCCTCCATGCTGAAGTCCTTGCCAAAGAATATTTTTGCGTTCTGATACACGCTTATAAATGAGCCATCAGCAAAACGCGCATTATCTGAAATCTCTATCACGCCTTCTTCGTATGCGTTAAAAGTGCCCCATTCTCCCATTTTTACATTGTTTCCTATAATAAGACGGCTGTTGCTGCAAAGACGGAACCGTTTACCCTCTCCCCGGACATTAAAATTCTCTCCGACTTCAATAAGGGCATTTTCTCCGATAAACTGAATTTCTATATTTTCGGGAATATATCCTATGACGCGGTTGCCGCGCTCGTCAAAGTAATCCTTTGCTCCATGTAAAATAATTTTTTCCATTTTCTTTTTCCTTTCCTCAATCCTTATAATACTGTGCCTGTGCATTCCACAGCTTGGTATATCGTCCGTTCCTTGCAAGCAGCTCGGAATGTGAGCCGCGCTCAACGATCTCTCCGCCGTCAAACACAGCTATATTGTCGCAGAAGCGGCAGGAGGACAAGCGATGTGAAATGTATACTGTGGTTTTGTCACCGGCAATTTCGTCAAATTTTGAATATATTTCATATTCCGCAATAGGGTCAAGTGCAGCTGTGGGTTCATCCAGAATAATAAACGGAGCGTCTTTATATACCGCTCTTGCAATGGCAAGCTTTTGAGCCTCACCGCCGGAAATCTCCACACCGTTTTCGTCATAATCCTTATATAGGCAAGTATCAATACCGTTTGGTAATGATTTCAGCCTTTCACTCAATCCTGCTTTGTCAATACATTTCATAATCTTTGCGGTGTCAACCTCGTTTCCGGCGGCAATATTGTCGCCTATGCTGAACGAAAACAGCTTGAAATCCTGAAATACCACAGAGAATAAATCCATGTATTCATTATATTTGTACCTGCGTATGTCGATTCCGTTGAGTGTAATCATACCTTCCGAAGGGTCGTATAAACGGCACAGCAGCTTAATAAATGTAGTTTTGCCGCTTCCGTTCATGCCGACAACTGCAAGCTTTTCTCCTATTCTGAATTTCAATGAGATATTTTTGAGTGCATAGCTGTCTGAACCGGGATACTTGAACGATACATTCACAAATTCAAACTCATATTCGTTATCGTCACGCTTTTCAACCGGTATTACACCCTTGCGCATAACATCGGGAGTTTTCAGAAAATCAAGCCTGCTTGTCTGCTGCTTAGCGGAATTGAGAAATACACTGAAGCAGCTCGCGAGGACTGTAAGTGCTTCCGACAGCATTATCATTGTTGACGCATATTTGGCCGTATCACCAACGCTTATTGTACCATCTATCGCATAACGTGCAACAAGAAGATATGAGGCGATCACAATTCCGCCCTGACATACTGCGTCCACAAGACCGCCCTTGCTCTCGGAGCGCAGGAGCCGCCGCATCCAATCGGCTAAAAAGCTTTTTTCCTCATCTTCGATTTTACCGGAAATAAGCTTGTCTGCTCTGAAGATGCGTATGTCTTTGCCTTCCTTATAGTTTATACTCTTTCCGTATGCAAAGTACGTATAGGCGCTTTTTCTTGATGAATTTTCCTGCATAAGCTTAAAATATCTTGGGTTTCTAATTTTGGCGAAATAAACTGCAGGTATAAGCGCGCATACTGTAAGTCCCGCGACAGAAATAAATCCTGCCGTTCCGGAGATTGAATTTGAAGCCAGCATGGGGATAAGAGTAACTATTGCTGTGATAAGCATAGTCGTATAATTTATTATTCCACTGTAGCTGTTGAAGATTCCGATTATGCCGTTGCCCCATTGGTCATCATTGTTAATCTTATTCCGAATATCATTTACCGCGGGACTGTCAATCAGAGTGTAGTCCATGGTCATGGATTTCATGCTGACACGGCGGCGGAACTCCAGAAGGGAGGTATGGATATTCAGCTGATTGCGTTCTCCGATAAGGGAGGCGGTGCTGTGCATCAGAAGCACAGCCAAAAGAGCGGGGATAACTACACGCATTATGGACGGCAGTACCGCGCCTTTGTAAAGCGAATCAAGAACATATGCCGAAACATATATCGGAATAAATTCTACTGCTGCGCTGCATACAGCTATAAACAGCGGAGCGATGAATGCCGACGGGCAAATGCTCCATGCAAGGGGCAAATGCTCCATGCAAGGCTCAGGCTTTTGCCGATGTCCTTTAGTGTTGTTTTTTCAGATGCCATAATTTCTCTTACGCACGGCAAAACGAAGTTTTGCTATGCTGCAACTTGTCTGCAAGTTGTTTACCCTCCTTACTTATAATATTTTTTCTGTACCTCAAACATTTTTGCATAACTGCCGCCGGCGCGCATAAGCTCTTCATGGGTGCCGGATTCGGCAATGCTTTTGCCTGAGATTAGAATGATTCTGTCACAGAAGCGTGTGCTTGCCAATCGGTGCGAAATGTATACTGCGGTTTTGCCTTCAGATATCGAATTGAACTTTTCGTAGGTTTCACTTTCGGCAATAGGGTCAAGCGCGGCGGTAGGCTCGTCAAGAATAAGAACAGGAGCGTTTTTATAAAGCGCGCGTGCCATAAGCAGCTTTTGAAGCTCACCGCCTGAAAGCATGATTCCGTTTTCGTCTATTTCGCGGGTCATATTCACGGTCATTGTCTTAGGATAGCTGCGTACCTTACTCATTAAATCAGCTTTTTCGAGAGCGTCCCAAACACGTGAATAATTGGTTTCTTCCGCAGGCTGCATTGAGATATTTTCCGCGACTGTAAAAGGAAGAACAACCGCTTCTTGAAATATTACCGAATACAGCTTTGCTATTTCTTTTTTGTCAATCTCGCGCGTAGAAATACCGTCGATTAGTATATCGCCGCTTGTCGGAGTATAGAAGCCGCAGAGCAGCTTTACAAGCGTAGTTTTACCTGCTCCGTTCACGCCCACAATGGCAAGCTTTTCACCTGGTTGGAGCGTCAGATTAAAATTCTCAAGTACAGGCTCTGAAGCTCCGTCATATTTAAAAGTGACGTTCCTGAACTCAATTTTGGGTATGCGAGTCGGATCTTTGATTTTTTTGCCTCCAATATCCTTAGACTGCATTTCAAGAAATTCTCTCAGCTCCGTAACTTGAATACTGCTGAGATTGATTCGGAAACTAAAATAAGCTATTTCCCTCAGAATATTTGAAAACTGTGATATAGCGCCAAAGTACAGCACAAATTCACCGACTGACAAGCTTCCGTTTGCCACAAGGCTTATTAAGTATCCGTATGCAATAAGATTTCGAGCAAAGGCAGATAAACCGTTCATTGAATCAGCCAACCCGTGACGAAGCTTGCAGCACCACAGCAAATCACGGTATCCCTTTATAACATTGCGCCAAAGAGCTTTGAAGCGTTCATTCATGCCGTAAAGTCTTAAATCCTTGCCTGCCTTAACATCACCGCCCGATTTTTCAAGGTAATCGGCTTTGTTAAGATAATCTCCGTATTCGCGCCGACGGGAATTTTCGTATTTTCTTGCTCTGTTGAGTGTTGCGGCGTCAATTAATGAAAGCAGCACAAATATGATCGTAATAAACGGACTTATCTTGATAAGCATAACAGAATATATTAAAAAGCTTATAAGATTGTGAGCAATCTGTGTTGATGCATTAATAATGCCCGGTACGCCTGTACCATAGTCACCGCCCTTAGCAACGGCATTCAGCGCTTTTTTATATATTGCTTGTCCGCTTTCGGTTTCAAGTATGCTATAGTCACATGTGAGATACTTTTTCAGCAGTTTGCTTAGATACGAGATCGAAAATGATGAGGTATGCACATCCGTGACCTGATTGCAGTATGATTTTATTCCGACCAGTACGGCAGAAGCTGATGCGGCTGAAATCAACGCGTAAAAGGAGCTTTCGCCCATTACGGTTTCGACTAATAACCGAGGAATGTATATGCCGATATACGGAGCAAGAACCTCTGTGATAATGCTGATAATAACTATAGCCAAAAGCGGCCTGTATCCGCGAACCATGTCCGAGAATACATATCTGATGTTTGTAAGTACGCTGTTGTTTTTGTTTTTTGCCATAAGCGTTCCTCCTTTCACAATAAAGTATAGCAAAAAAAATATAAAAAATCATTATTTGTGCATGAATTATGTGATTTTGTGCACGAATAATGATTTTTGATTTCTTTTTTAGGAAGCACTGATTAAATATAGTACGCAGTGAACACAGTCAGATTTTTCGTCAGATTATATAAAAAGATCGAAGGCATACTCGCGTATGTCGAGAGATTTTTGTATGATATGACGGAAAATATGCAAGTTCAATGCGTGCTAAGCCGTTAGGCGTTAATTAATCAGTGGTTCCTTTACAGCGGGAGTAAAATTTCGGTTGAAAATAAATCCTCGTCATGCTTCTGTTCCATCCAGCCTCCGTATTTGCTGATGGTTCTTTCAATGGAGCGGATACCCAGTCCATGACCGCTGCCGCTTTTTGTTGATACATAGCCGTTTTCGGAGTGTATAACCTCGCCGTTGGTGCTGTTAAGAACCGAAATGTAGAGCTGACCTTTAAGAAGTCCTATATATACGCGTATAAATCCGTCTTTTGGGGTTTTTGCAGCTGCTTCGGCAGCATTTTCTATAAGATTGGAAAGGATTCTGCAAAGGTCAATTTCAGGCAGCCGGTAATTATCAGGCAGCTTCGCATCTATTTTAAGACGTATGCCGCTGCGTCCCGCCGCTGTAAGCTTTGCGTTAAGCACAGCGTCAAGCGCTACGCTTCCGGTTTTAACCACTGAGTCAACGGAAACTAAATCCCGGTCAAGCTCGTTCAGATAGCTTTCAAGAAGGTCGTAGCGTCCGTCCGCCATATATGCTTTCATTGTTTGGATCTGACTTTTATAGTCATGCCTCCATTCGCTCATTGCGGCATATGCGGAATTTACTTCATCGCTGTGCGATTTTAATGTGTCAGTAAAAAACTCGTTCATATGCTTACGCTGAATTAATATTGACGCTGAAGCCGCTGCGACAGCGGCAATGATTGATATAATAAGTGTAATCATCCTCTGTAATACCTCAAAAATTCTCTGTTTACCAAATTATATTTGTTATTTGAAACGGGCAGCCGTTCACCGTTGTCAAGAGTGATTTCCGTTCGGGTTATCGAATGGATATATCTTATATTAGCAATATATGAGCGGTGACAGCGTACAAAATCGGTTTTTAGCCTCTTTTCAAGCTCTGTCATGGTCATCTTAACTTTAAAGATTTCAGAAATGGTATGTATACATATATAGTGAAGAACAGCCTCCGCATACATAATGTCCTCGGCAGCAGTTTTAAATTCGCAGCCGCATCCGGAAAACAGAATATAATGCTTATGCAGCGCAAGTTTATGTCTTGCCTTATCTAAAACCTCAAAGAATTTTTCCTCCGAAACAGGCTTCATAAGATAGTGCAGCGCCGCAACATCATAGCCTTTAGCTATGTAATCGCTGTAACCGGACATAAAGACAATCTGTACGTTTGTGTCATGCTGTCTGATTATTTCAGCAAGTTCAATCCCGTTCATTTTTTTCATTTGAATATCCAGCACAATAACATCGTATGCGCGGTTTTCCTCGTATTCGAACAGAAAAGCCTCCGCGTTTTCAAATATCTCAACGGCGCATTTTTCGTTTCTGGACTCCGCCCACTTATTAATAAGTTTTTTTACATACAGTGCCTGTTCGCTTTGGTCGTCACAAACTGCCAGTTTCATAATGCAGCCTCCTTTTTTTTATTATATTACTGTATAAAACATTTGATTGCAGGAAAAGTGTATACCGTAGTATAATAACGGCGTTTTCCGCATAGCCTTTACAGGTAAGGCTCCTGCCGTATATTATAACAGATAACCGATATAATTTCAAGAAGTAATTTTAATTGTTTTTGAAAACTGTCTGCGGACTATTGACAAATTACAGGATTTATGTTATCATGAAATTAAAGGAGTTGATAAGTTAAATGGAACAATTTGAAGGATATACATATATAGACGGCGGCGTCTGCGCCGCAAACGGATTTAAAGCAAACGGCTTAAACTGCGGTTTAAATCCGGTAAAAGAAAAGTTTGATTTGGCTCTCGTGGCGTCGGATGCAGTCTGCAATGCCGCGGGCGTTTATACAAAGAACAAAGTAAAGGCAGCTCCGGTGTATGTTACTAAATCACATATTGAGGTTAACTGCGGCAGGGCGCAGGCCGTTATTGCTAACTCTAAGAACGCCAACGCCTGCAATGCAGACGGAAATGAAAAAGCAGAGGCAATGTGTTCTCTCGCAGCAAGAGAACTGGGAATTGATAAATCTATGGTTCTTGTTGCTTCAACGGGAGTAATAGGTCAGCCGCTTCCTATTGAGCCTATTGAAAACAATATAAAGACTCTGACGGAGGGACTTACCTATGACGGCGGAGGACGCGCGGCTTATGCAATTATGACCACTGATACCGTTCAGAAGGAAGTTGCCGTAGAATTTGAACTCGGCGGCATAAAGTGCCGTCTCGGTGGTATGGCAAAGGGCAGCGGAATGATTCACCCGAATATGGCAACAACTCTTAACTTTATCACAACAGACGCCGCTGTTTCAAGTGAACTTCTTCAGAAGGCTCTGAGTGATATTGTAAAGGTTACTTATAACTGTCTGAGTATTGATGGCGATACCTCAACAAATGACATGGTAATTTTGCTTGCAAACGGACTTGCGGAAAATCCTCCGGTAAATGCCGAGGGGGAGGATTACGAAGTATTTAAACAGGCATTGTATATTGTAATGATGAATCTTACCAGAATGCTTGCCTCAGACGGCGAAGGCGCTTCAAAGCTTATTGAGTGTACAGTTTCGGAAGCTCCGGATATTGATACGGCTGTCATTGTTGCAAAGAGCATTATACGTTCACCTCTGACAAAGTGTGCGATGTTCGGAGAGGATGCGAACTGGGGAAGAATTTTATGTGCTATAGGATATTCGGAAGCAGAGTTCGATATAAACAAGATCGCCGTAGAGCTTGCGTCTGCTGCAGGCTGTGTGAAGGTATGCGAGGATGGGCACGGTATTCCTTTTTCGGAAGATGATGCGGCGGTTGTTCTTCATGAAAAAGAAATATATATAAATGTATCAATGGGCTGCGGCAGTGCAAAGGCAAAGGCATGGGGCTGTGACCTGACTTATGATTATGTAAGAATTAACGGAGATTACAGGTCATAAAATATATTTGGAATACAAAAGGTCACCATATAATATTAGGGTGACCTTTTGTGCTGTTATTTAGATTATATCCGTAACTAAAGAAGCGCATATTGCGAAGCCGAATTTTTGGGGCAATATGATGAAAAATCAGCAAGCAGGCTGTGCTTAATTTGCGGACAGGCTCTTAATATTGAAGGCTTTCATGCCGGGATATACCGCAGCGCTTCCGAGTTCTTCTTCGATGCGTAATAATCTGTTATACTTTGCCGTACGTTCAGAGCGGCTGGGCGCTCCGGTTTTAATCTGGCAGGTATTCAGTGCGACCGCTAAATCAGCAATTGTTGTATCCTCCGTTTCGCCGGAGCGGTGCGACGAAATTGCCGTATATCCTGCCTTATGGGCAAGCTTTATTGCTTCTAAGGTTTCGGAAACAGAGCCTATCTGATTAAGCTTAATAAGAATTGAATTTCCGCATCCTTTGTCAATTCCGGATTGAAGGCGTTTTGTATTGGTTACAAATAAATCATCACCGACAAGCTGAACCCTATCGCCGATTTCTTTTGTCATCAGCTGCCAGCCGTCCCAGTCCTCCTCGTCAAGTGCGTCTTCAATCGATATTATCGGATATTTGCTTATAAGCTGCTTCCAATGTCCGATAAGCTCTAAATAGGTATATTTTGTTCCTGCTTTAGGAAGAATGTATTCGCCCTTTTTTGAACCCTTCCATTCACTTGCCGCCGCGTCAATTGCAATCATAAAATCACTGCCCGGCTGATAGCCTGCACTTTTTACCGCTTCAAGAATATATTCAATAGCCTCCTCATCGCTTGCGAGGTTTGGAGCAAAGCCGCCCTCGTCACCGACAGATGTTGCAAGTCCCTTTGATTTCAATAATGCCGCAAGAGAATGAAATACCTCGGCGCATTGTCGAAGAGCATCCTTAAAGCTTTCGGCGCCTACGGGCATAATCATAAATTCCTGAACATCAACAGTATTTGCGGCGTGGGCGCCGCCGTTTAAAATATTCATCATCGGAACAGGAAGGCGGTTTCCGAAAGTTCCGCCAAGGAAACGGTAAAGCGGGATATCAAGGGATTTTGCCGCTGCCCTTGCGCATGCGATAGAAACAGCAAGTATTGCATTTGCGCCAAGCTTTGACTTGTCCTTTGTTCCATCGGCTGCAATCATTGCCGCATCGACTGAATAAATATCCGAAGAGTCCATTCCTGAAATAGTGTCATTTATAACTGTGTTAATATTTATAACTGCTTTTGAAACACCTTTGCCGCTGTAGCGTTTTTTATCATTATCGCGAAGCTCCAGGGCTTCAAATTCACCGGTTGAAGCGCCGCTCGGCGCAGCACCTCTGCCGCGGGTTCCATCTGACAGAATTACCTCTGCTTCAACAGTAGGATTTCCGCGTGAATCAAGAATTTCGCGGCCCTTGACTTGCTCGATTTTTAAATAATTCTTCATTAAGATAAATTTCCTTTCTGTATGATTTCTATGATATAGTATTCCCTCAAATTATAAAATTATGTATATTTTTATTATATTTAATAACAGCACGTTTTTAGAGGCTGTCGTAATAAAAAAGTGCATATTGATAAGTCGGATTTTTGGGGTATATGACGGAAAATCAGTAAGCAAGACGTGATTAATTTCGTTTACGGATAGGTCCATATTATTATAGTTGAATATGTAAAGATTTTTGAGGAATAATAACTATAATATTCATAAATATTTATCGGGAGAAAAGTGATGATAAATCTTGTAATACGAACTCTTATACTTTACCTTACCGTAACAGCTGCACTCAGAATAATGGGTAAACGGCAATTGGGAGAACTGCAGCCATCTGAGCTTGTTGTGGCAATTATGATTTCTGACCTTGCATCTGTACCAATGCAGGATATAGGAATACCGATATTTTCAGGTATTATTCCCGCGGTAACCCTTATTGCGGCAGAGGTTCTTTTGTCATTTATGTCTTTAAAAAGCAATACTGTGCGCCGTTTTGTGAGCGGTTCGCCGTCAATTGTGGTTTACGATGGACATATTAACGAAAAAGAGCTTAACCGTCTTAGATTTAATATAAATGATTTGCTGGAGGAGCTGCGTATAAACGGTTACTATGATGTTAAAGATGTTCAGACTGCAATAGTAGAAACAAGCGGAAAGCTGAGTATCATTCCAAAGGATTCATCAAGACCGGTCACTGTTGCAGATATGGAAATAATAAATCCCGGCAAGGAGGGGTTACCGTATATATTGATAGCGGACGGCAGGGCAAATAAGTCAGAACTGCAGCGGGCCGGAAAGGATATAGTATGGCTGAAGGATGAATTGAAAAAAAGAGGACTTATTTTAAAGCAGGTTTTTGTATGTTCTCTTGATGTGAATGGAGGGTTGTTTGTTCAAAGGAAAGGAGAGAGAGACGAGAAATGAAAAGTGTAATAGCGGCACTGGTATTGATATGCGCTGTAGTTGCGGGAGGAGCTTTATATACTGCAAGTTTGATTCATGTTTCGGAGGATCTTTCGGAAATGAATGCAGCGGTGCAGTTAAGTCTTGAAAATAATTATACAGATAACGCAAACAGAGAGATTGAGCATATGAAGAAATACCTTGCTGATAAAGAGCAGGTACTTTCAGCAATGGGAAATCACAATGAGCTTGATAATATTAAAATTAATTTGGCAGAATTGGAGCAGTATGCAAAAGGTGAAAGCGTAACAGATGCTCTCGCAAAAAGTGAGGTACTTGAATTTTTATTTGAGCATATGCCGGAAAATTACAAGCTTACACTCAGAAATATATTATAGAAAATGAAAATTTGGGAAGAATTGAGCCTGTGAAAAAAGTCTGTAAATTTGAAGGACCGGGTTCAGCTTTTGTGCAGCCCTCATTTTTATAATTTTAACAAATTTATAATAAATTTCATCGGATAAATTTTTTTATTTCAGTAAATTATAAATACGAAATCCGGCGCGGGATTAAAATATATGACGGAGGATAAAATTATGAATTATTCAAACTTTGTAAAGGGCATGGCAGCAGGAATGGTTGTAGGTGCGGCAGTGACTATGGTGGCTGATCCGCTTTCCGAAAGACAGAAGCAGAAAATGGCAAAGAAAACAGAAGGCGTATTTAAAAGCGTAGGTAATGTAATTGATACGGCTGTAAATATGATGAAATAAAAGTACATTTCTAAATTATAGAAATGTGGGGAGAAGTATTAAAACATTAACAAAATAAAAAAACGGACTTTTGTACCTTCACAGGGCATAGTCCGTTTTTTGTTGAAATCAGGAATAAGAAGGGGGATAAGGTATGTCGGTTGAAATGTTGTTTCTGATAATTTACAACACACAGTGGATACCTTGCCAAAAGTAAATTCAGCTCTTTAATTTGTCAGACTAAATTTTACTCAGAATATTTTTACGGTTAAATTAACTTTGGCAATTAAGAGAAATTTATATGTGGATCTAACAATAACAAATATTATTGACTTTAAGGGTAAACTATGGTATAATGGGTATAGCTGAAATAAGAGAAAGGAATGGACACATATGAAATTCAAAGAAAAATCGGTCATCATTGACGAGAAGGAATCAAAGCGTATTGTCAGTCGTATGGCATATGAAATCCTTGAACGCAACCGAGGCGCAAAGGATGTAATTATGATAGGAATTCAGACAAAGGGAGTTCTTCTTGCAAAGGCAATCCGAAATGAGATTATGAAGCATGAGGGAGTGAAACTTCCGCTCGGAACTCTTGACATAACTTTTTATCGCGATGATTTGACAAGACTGAATGCTCACCCAATTATAAAGGATACTCATATTCCATTCTCAATTGAGGATAAGAAGATTATCCTTGTTGATGATGTGTTGTATTCGGGAAGGACTGTCCGTTCCGCAATGGATGAGATTTTTGATATGGGCAGACCGGAAAAGGTAGAGCTTGCGGTTCTTGTTGACCGCGGTCAGAGAGAGGTTCCGATATCAGCAGATTACGTAGGAAAAAAATCACCGACTGCGAAAAATGAATATATCAGTGTTGAAATCTCGGACGAGGGCATGATAGAAAAGGTTTCTATTTGTTCAAAGGAATAATTAACGAAGGGAGATAAAACAATGGGAAAGATAAATTTACTGGGACTTGAGGATTTGTCTGCCGAGGAAATAATAAATATTCTTGACACTGCGGAGCAGCTTAAGTCACTGCTTAAAAGCAGCAGGAAAAAAGCTCAGCATTTACAAGGAAAAGCCGTTATAAATCTGTTTTATGAAAACAGCACAAGAACAAGAATGTCCTTTGAGTTGGCGTCAAAATATCTGAGTGCAAATGCTGCGAATATTACCGCAAGCGGTTCATCTGTTCAGAAAGGTGAAACACTTATTGACACGGCAAGAACTTTAAATGCAATGAGTGCGGATATTTTGATAATGCGTCATAGTATGAGCGGAGCGCCGCATTTAATTGCGCCATTGGTTGATGCGGCGGTAATAAATGCGGGAGACGGTATGCACGAGCATCCTACACAAGCCCTTTTGGATATGCTTACAATCCGTGAGCGAAAGGGTGACATAAAGGGACTTAAGGTAGCAATTATAGGAGATATATATCATTCAAGGGTTGTGCGTTCAAATATATATGGTCTTACAAAGCTGGGCGCAGAGGTAAGCGTGGGAGGTCCCGCAACACTTATGCCGAAGGGTATAGAAAAGCTGGGAGTTAAGGCATTTAACACTGTTCAGGAGGCTATTGTTGATGCGGATGTGGTAATGGGTTTGAGAATCCAGCTGGAGCGCCAGAAAAGCGGACTTTTCCCCAGTGTAAGAGAGTATCACAGATTTTTCGGAGTAGATGACAACAGACTGAAATACTCTAAACCCGACGCACTCGTAATGCATCCGGGTCCGGTAAACCGGGGAGTGGAATTTTCAAGCTCGGTAATAGACGGACCTCAGAGTGTGATTGACGAACAAGTAACAAATGGAGTAGCTGTACGAATGGCAGTAATGTATCTGCTGACAATGGGCAGCTTCCTGCCGAAGGAGGATTGATTGGAATGAAACTTTTAATAAAAAACGGTCACGTAATCGATCCTGCGAATGGGATTGATAAGGTCACTGATATATATGCAGAGAATGGGGAAATTATTGAGGTAGATGTTGATCCGGATTTAGACGGGATTGAAATGCAGATTATTGACGCCGAAGGAAAAATTGTTGCGCCGGGATTAGTTGATATGCATGTTCATTTAAGGGAGCCGGGGCAGGAATACAAGGAGGATATCGAATCGGGAACAAAAGCCGCTGTTGTAGGCGGTATAACAAGCGTTGCTTGCATGCCTAATACAGATCCGGTTGCAGATAATGAGTCGGTTATTTCGTATATACTGACAAGGGCGAAGGAAGCAGGATATGCGAATGTGTATCCTATTGGTGCAATTTCAAAGGGCTTAAAAGGAAAAGAGCTTGCGGAAATAGGATCAATGCGCTTTGCCGGAGCTGTTGCGGTTTCGGATGACGGACATCCTGTTGAGGACAGCGGACTTATGCAGAGAGCTTTGATTTATGCGGATATGTTCGATATACCGGTAATATCGCACTGTGAAGAATTGTCGCTTGCGGGAGAGGGAACAATGAATGACGGAGCTGTTGCGACAGAACTTGGCTTGAAAGGTATTCCGCGTTCTGCTGAGGAGGTAATGGTTGCGCGTGATATACTTGTTGCTGAAGCAGAGGGAAAGCGTGTGCATATTGCTCATGTGAGTACAAGAGGTTCTGTTGAGCTCGTGCGTCAGGCAAAGAAAAGAGGAGTAAAGGTGACGTGCGAAACCTGTCCGCATTACTTCTCATTGACAGAGGAAGCAGTAAGAGGTTACAATACAAATGCGAAGATGAATCCGCCGTTGAGAACTGACGATGATGTACAGGCAATAAAAGACGGTTTAAAGGATGGAACGATTGACTGTATCGTAACCGACCACGCGCCGCATCATATTGATGAAAAAAATCTTGAATATGCACTTGCAAAGAACGGAATTATAGGATTGGAAACCTCATTGGGATTGGGAATAAAGAATCTTGTTAATACCGGCGTACTTACTTTAAATGAGCTTATCGAAAAGATGGCTGTAAATCCGTCAAGGATTTTAGGAATAAACAAGGGAACACTCGGTGAGGGCAAGGCTGCGGATATAATTATCTTTGACCCTAAAAAAGAATGGACTGTTGAGGCTGCAAAGATGCAGTCAAAGAGCAAGAACACACCGTTTGACGGTGAAACTCTTTACGGAAAGCCGGAATATGTAATCGTAGGCGGAAGAGTGCTTGTCAATCAAGGGGAATTGATGTAATCAGGAAAGGAATAAAACAATGTCAGTAGATTTATTGGTAAAGAAGATAAAGGAAAAGTCAAACCCATCGGTAGCGGGACTTGATCCGAAAATTGATTATGTGCCAAAGTATATCAGAGAAAAAGCATATGCGGAATACGGCAAAAATTTAAAGGGGGCAACGGAAGCAATCTGGGAGTTTAATAAGGGACTTATTGACGCATTATACGATGTAGTTCCGGCGGTAAAGCCTCAAAGTGCATTTTATGAGATGTATGGACTTCCGGGTGAAGAAGTTCTTCATAGAACGATTGCCTATGCTAAGGAAAAAGGCTTATATATTATTCTTGATGTAAAGCGCAACGATATAGGTTCAACAGCAGAGGCATATTCAAAGGCATATCTGGGTAAGGTTGATATTGAAGGCGAGCTTGTTGATGCGTGTCCGGTCGACTGTGTAACGGTAAACCCGTATCTTGGCACAGACGGAATAAAGCCCTTTGTTGATGACTGTAAGACATACAATAAGGCAATTTTTGCGCTTGTAAAGACTTCAAATCCATCATCGGGTGAATTTCAAGATAAGCTGATTGATGGAAAACATCTTTTTGAAGTTGTTGCGGATAAGGTAAATGAGTGGAATGCCGATACAATAGGTGAAAGCGGCTACGGCGCGGTAGGTGCGGTTGTAGGTGCAACATATCCGGAGCAGGCGGAGATTCTGAGAAAGCTTATGCCGAATTCATACTTTCTCGTGCCGGGTTACGGTGCGCAGGGAGGCGGAGCAAGGGGAGTTCTCCCATGCTTTAACGCCGATGGTTTGGGCGCGATTGTAAACTCGTCAAGAGGTATTATGTGTGCATATAAGAAGGGTGACTGGAAGGAAGAACAGTTTGCTGAAGCGGCACGGGCAGAGGCGCTTCGTATGAAGGACGATATTACAGGCGTATTATAATGAAAAAATGTCTGTTCCGGCATCTGAAGAGCCGGGTAATGTAAAAGCGGTACGTGAATATATCTAATTGAAAAATGCTGTTTAAGCTTAAAATATTTGATAAGCTGTGTGCGTTACCGGATAAATTTATGAATGGTGTGAGAGTAAAGAATGAAAGTAATAGCTGCGATTCTTGCTGCATTTGCCGCAGCCGGAACAATAAGTGCTGCGGCAGCTGACAAGGCGTTTGTTACAATTGATAATGTTAATAGGACAATAAGCTTCAATAACGGGGAAAAAACAGATATAGATGCGCCGGTATTTTCGAATGGGGCAGCATCATATGTACCTGTTGATTATACGCTTAAGGCTGCGGGGTATGGTGTAGGATGGGACAGCTCGGATAATTCAGTTACTATATCGAATACTGCTGATGATACTGTAGAAAAAATATATGTCAACAGCAATTGGTATTGGAATGGATGGGAAATGAAGTATAATGATAACCCAACAATATATTATCATGATATGCTGTATATGCCGCTGGATATGTTCGACATGATAGCAGGCAGCTGGCTTGAGTTCAGACTTGAAGGAGATATACGGCAGCTTCCTCAGAATAATCTTGAGGATGCGGCAATTACAGATAAATATCGTTATGACGGTAAAGTGACGGTTTCTGGAAGTCCTGCGTTTTATGGAAATGTCTATGTGATGGAGAACGGTTATGGTTTTGAACGGATAACAATTCCGGAAGAAAACATTACAATATACGCAAATGCTGTAAACAAGCTTGCGTCACTCCTGCCGGAAAACGTGGGTGTTTATAATATTCTGGTACCGAATTCAGCTGAAATTTATGCACCGAAAGAATATCTCACAAATATAGCGGACAGCTATAAGCGTATTTACAGTCTGCTTGACGGGCGTATTACAGGGGTGAATGTGTATGACAGCCTTTTTGACCATGGAAATGAGCATATATATTTCAATACTGACCATCACTGGACACAGCGCGGCGCATATTATGCGTACAGGACATTTGCAGAATGCGCAGGAAAGGAACCTGTTTCAATGAGCAGCTTTGCACATAGCGATGCTGATGGTATGGTAGGATCGTATAAAACCATGACAGAGGGTTTTCCGGAGCAAGCGATATTTGAAGCGCATCCTGAGCGGCTTGAAAGATTTATGCCGAAAAATAAGTATTCACAGCGTGTATATACAGATTCGCATCTGCAAAACTATAAGTATGAGGACATACTTATACATACGGAGAAATCATTCCTTTCTTACGACAGCTTCCTGGGCGGTGACTACCCTATGGCGGACATTTATAACAGTGATTTGAACGATGGCTCAAAGTTGCTTATAATAAAGGAATCATATGGAAATGCATTTACCGTATGGGCAATGAACAATTATGAGCATGTCTATGTTGTTGATCTTAGATGCTTTAATGGTTACAGCGGTTATACAGAGCCGTTTAATCTAAGAGAATTTTATGAATTGACGCAGTTTGACGATATGGTTGTAATTAGTTACCCGAATACTGTTGCAAATGATGTATTATGCAGTCAGCTCGATGGACTTGCAGGATATAATTATTATTATTATGAATTAGATTAATATTGCCGTATGAGCGGTTTCTTGTGAACTGTGTATGCAGATTTGCGGAACGGCAGATTGGAGGATTTACATGAAAAAAACAGAACAATGTACTCTTGTGAAAAAGACAGAGCTTGTGCCGGGAATATTTGACTTCACTATTGAGTCGGAAACAATAGCCGATGAAACGCAGTGCGGTCAATTCCTGCATATTGACTGTGGTGCTTCAACATTTTTAAGACGTCCGATAAGCATATGTGACGCTGAAAATGGTTTGGTTCGCTTTATTTTTCAAGTGAAGGGAGAAGGTACAAAGAGCCTTGCAAATTATGAGGTCGGAGATAAAATTAATGTAATGGGACCTTTGGGACATGGCTTTGATATAAAAGGCGAAAATCCGGTATTAATCGGTGGAGGAATAGGAGTATTTCCGCTGTATAAGCTGGCTAAGCAGGTAAACGGAGATGTATTTTTAGGCTTCCGTGATAAGTCGCTTGTGGTTTTGGAGGATGAATTTAAGGAATGCTCAAAGTCTGTAACAGTCGGAACCGACAACGGAACCTATGGCTATAACGGTTATGCAGCTTCAGCAATGGAGAAGTATCTTGACAGTAATCAATGTGATATGATTTATTGCTGCGGACCAAAGCCGATGCTTAAGGCTGTAAAGCAGATTGCTGAAAGCAGGAATATACCTTGTCAGCTTTCATTAGAGCAGAGAATGGGCTGTGGAATAGGCGCGTGTCTTGTATGTACTTGTGAAACTATATACAGCGGAACTAATAAGCATATGAGAGTATGCAAGAACGGACCGGTATTTAATTCAACGGAGGTAACCTTAAATGACTGATATGAACATAGATTACTGCGGAATTGAGTTTAAGAATCCAATTGTAACAGCATCGGGCACCTTTGGATTTGGTACGGAATATGGTGAGTATGTGTCACTGGACGAATACGGCGGCTTCGGAGCAAAGGGTTTAACACGTCAGCCGAGAGAGGGAAACAAGGCGCCGAGAATTGCAGAAACTCCGTCGGGAATACTGAACAGCGTTGGTTTGCAGAATCCGGGTGTTGAAATTTTTGCGGAGTACATCATGCCTGAGCTTGCAAAATATGATACTCATGTTATTGCAAATATGTCGGGAAACACGATTAAGGAATACTGTGAGATGGCTGAAATTCTTTCCGGAACAGATGCGGCAATTATTGAAATGAATATTTCATGTCCGAATGTTAAGCACGGCGGACTTGCCTTCGGAACAGATCCGGCAACTGTGCTCGAATTGACAACGGAGGTAAAGAAGCACTGCACGAAGCCGCTTGTGGTCAAGCTGTCACCGAATGTAACCTCAATTACGGATATTGCAAAAGCAGCAGAATTGGGTGGCGCAGACGGACTTTCGTTAATTAATACTCTGTTGGGAATGAAGATAGATATTAATACAAGACGACCGATTCTTGCAAATAACACAGGCGGATTATCCGGTCCTGCTGTGAGACCTGTAGCGGTACGAATGGTTCATCAGGTATATAATGCAGTTAAAATTCCGCTAATCGGAATGGGAGGCGTCATGAGCGGCAGTGACGTTATTGAATTTATGATTGCCGGAGCAAGGTTGGTTGCTCTTGGAACAGGTATGTTTGTAAAGCCGGATTTAATTCTTGATGTAAAGAAAGAAATAGCGGAATACATGGATCGCTTCGGGGTAAAGAATATTTCAGAAATTGTCGGTACACTCCGGTTAAATTAATGTACAGCTTAAAATAACACCAATAAAAGGTGCTGGTGTTTTTGCAACAGCATCTTTTATTGGTGTTTCTGAATAAAAAGCATATCCGTAAATTAAATAAAACGCCTTTTGCTTGATGATTTTCTGCCATATTGCCCTGAAAATCCTCGGCATTACGTTATTATGCATCGGTTTTTGGGAATAATCTGACGAAAAATCCTGCTTGCAATAGGAACTTCTTTAATTACGGATAGGCTCTTAAAATTTGTTATATTTTTTCGAGCTTTGCATATTCTGCGATTAGTGTTTTAGTGCCTGCATTGTCAAATGCAATTTGTAATATTGTTGCAGATTTGTTTCCGTCTGATTTAATAACTGTGCCTTTACCAAATGTTTTATGACGAACCCTGTCACCTATGCGTAGTTCCGGACCGGAGTCAGATTTAGTCTGTTTGCTCTTTGTCTGAGCATTACTGTTCCAAAAGCCGGGCTTTTTCGGGCGTTCAAAAACATATTCAAATACTTTCTTTTTCTTAGGTGAATTATCTTCGATATATTCCTCAGGGATTTCATTCCAAAAACGTGAAGCAATACTGTGCTCTGTTTTTCCGTACAGGAAACGTTCTTCTGTTTTGGTTATATACAGCTTTTCCTTTGCCCGAGTCATTGCTACATAGCAAAGACGGCGTTCCTCGTCAAGTGATTCCGGGTCAGATATTGAGCGTGTTCCGGGAAAGAGCCTTTCTTCCATTCCGGCAATAAACACAACAGGGAATTCCAATCCCTTTGCACTGTGTATTGTCATAAGTACTGCGGCGTCTTCATTTTCATCTAAGTCATCAACTGAGGCTGAAAGTGTAACTGACTCAAGGAAGCCTGCAAGACTGGGTGTTATACCTTCATTTTCAGAATCGGTCTCATAGCTTTTTACTACAGTCATAAATTCTTCAATATTTTCAAGTCTTGTACGGTTTTCGTTATTATTCTCTGCTTTTAGTGCGGCAATGTATCCGCTTAAATTTTGGACAGTTGTTACAATTTCTGAAACTGCCATATCATTCATATTATCTCTTACAGTATCAATGATTTTCGTAAACTGTTCAATTCTTGCAGCTGCTGACTTAAGCTCGGAGTACTGTGAAGCGTGTTTTGCTATGGAGAACATAGTAGAATTGTTTTCGAGAGCAAGCATATTCAGTTTTCCGATGGTGGTATTTCCGATTTTTCGCTTGGGCTCGTTGATAACACGAATAAGGCTCAAGTCGTCGTCAGGATTGTGAACAAGGCGCAGATATGCCAAAATATCCTTTATTTCTTTACGGTCATAGAAGCGAAGACCGGAGAGTATGCGATATGGTATGTTCATATTTCTAAGCTCTGTTTCAATTGCTCGTGATTGAGCGTTTGCACGGTAAAGGACGGCACAGTCGCTGTAGCGTCTGCCTGAATTATGGTGTTTTGCAATTTCAGCGGCGATGAAACGTCCTTCTTCTTTTTCATTTATTGCAGTGTAAGCACAAAGTTTTTCTCCTGCACCCTTGTCAGACCAAAGGTTTTTGCCCATGCGGTGCTGATTATTTGCGATAACCGCATTTGCGGCATTTAATATGTTTTCGGTTGAACGATAGTTTCGGTCAAGCACAACGCGTCTTGCTTCAGGATAGTCGTCTTCAAATCCCAGTATATTTTCTATATTTGCACCTCTGAAGCGATAAATGCTTTGGTCATCATCACCGACAACAGCTATATTGTGGTGTTTTTGAGCTAACAGATTAATCAAAAGATACTGAGTATTGTCGGTATCCTGATATTCGTCAACCATTATGTATTTGAAACGTTCTTGATAACGTGCCAAAATGTCCGAATGCTCGTTGAAAATCTTTACAGTGTGAAAGATAATATCATCAAAGTCAACCGCATTGTTACTTTTAAGCTTTTTCTGATAGAGTGCATAAATTTTTGCAATGTCGCGTGTAGTATAGTCAGCTCCGGCAGTATATTCAAGAGTCGAGGGTTCGTACATTTTGTTTTTTGCATCGCTTATGCGTGAAGCGACAAATCTCGGTTCATATTCATCAGTATCAAATCCAAGCTCCTTGATACAGTCTTTTACAAGAGTTTTTACGTCAGAAGTATCGTAAATAACGAAGTCTGACTTGTAGCCCAAAACATCAATGCAAGAGCGCAGAATTTTAACGCATATGGAATGAAATGTTCCTACCCACATACCTTTGGGAATTTCTCCGATAAAACCCTCAATTCGTTCGCGCATTTCGTTGGCAGCTTTATTTGTGAAAGTTATTGCCATAATGTTATAGGGCGGTATGTTTTTTTCAGTAATCATGTATACGATACGGTTTACAATTACGGTAGTCTTTCCGCTGCCGGCGCCTGCAATGATAAGAAGCGGACCGTCAACGGTTGTTACAGCTTCAAGCTGCCTGTCATTTAATTTATTAAGCATAAAAATATTCCTCTATTTTTTGATTTTTTGTATGTTGTAATTATTATACCATAAAAAAGTTAAAAGTTCAACCCCTAAAAAGCCGATAAAAC
>JAUNPN010000043.1 GCA_030536655.1 bacterium
GTGGGCATTGGCGGACATACAAAGACGGCAAACGCGTATGGATAAAGCCGCACGAAAGCAAGCGTGACAAGGACAAACTTATTGGTATTAAAAAGGAACAAAGAATTTATAAGGTTGGAAAGTGAGGAGAATCAATGAAATTTGAGTTTTATGACCGTGAGTTCGATACAGAGAAGCCTATTTGCGTTTTAGGCTATGTTATTAAAAAACAGTTTAGCATATACAGAAAACATGACGAATTTGATAGGAACTGTATTCGGCAATACGGTCCTAAAATCAAAAAGTTTTATGTTAACAGTATGAACTTCAAATTAATTGATGGTGTCAATGTCGTTATAAACATGAAGCTTATTACACCTAAGCGTAATGACGGTGCATATATCGACACAGGCAACATAATTGGACATTCACCACAGGAATGTCTGAAACTTTACAAGGCAATGCAGAAGGTAAGAAATGTATAAGATTATTTCCGGTAACATATTGACAGAGCTGAGAAACATTACTGATAATTCTATTGACTGCTGCATTACATCACCGCCATATTACGGTTTGCGTGATTACGGTACTGACGGACAAATCGGCTTAGAGGAAACACCGTCCGAATACATAGAAAAACTCGTGGCCGTATTTAGAGAAGTACGGCGCGTATTAAAAAAAGACGGTATGTTATGGCTTAATATGGGCGATAGTTATGATTTTCATCAATCTCTATTGTAGTAAATTGCATGGAAATTTATAGCAGAAACTATACGCAACCATATTGACAAGCCAAACAAAGTGCGTTATAATAAAATTATACGATATGAAGTATTTAATTAAGTGGAAGAAGTCTATACTTTTCTGCTTTTTTATTTTTACAAGTCAACAAAGAGCGATTTTTCACCTTTTACAAGGCGGATAATCGCTCTTTTATATATATATTTATTCTAATTATTCCTGAAACTGTAATTTTATGGCAGAGGGATTCTATAGATATAATTTTTTTTGGAGGTGAAATTCTGATAAAAACGATTTATCGATCTAAGTCGTTTTATAGGAAAGAAGAAAAATGCAGAAAATCATTAAAGAGATATACGCGCCATTCAAGCCTGTTAAGCAGATGGGTATGGCAACGCATATAAAAGCGTCCATCGTATTTTTTGATGGAGAGAGAGAAACATACTCAAAAGAGCCTGTTCCGAACGGCTATTACCTAATAATGACCTTAGGAGTGTTGAAGAACGACAAAAATCAATTCTCAATTGAGGATATGTTAGGTTGCCCCAAAAATCCGAAACCATTGTTCCTTACTGAAAAACAGTCGGAGTGGGGCGAACATATAGCTAAGAGTCGCTATTCAGAAAAAGCGTATAAGACGATTAATGTTCCGGGATGGGCACGATTTGCTCGTTATGTAAACGGTGATGTTTACAAACATTTGCGGATTAATAACAAGCTTGCTTGCAACACAGAAATCCACACAACAGAAACTAAATAAAAAAGAAAGATGGGGGATTATAATTATACCGAAGAGACTTCTGTTTAGAATCGTGAAAGAGTCCTTCGTCAGGTTCTACAACAAGATTCGGCGGACATAATTCTATCCGTGTAAACACAATTTTGGACATGGCAGGACTTGATTACACTCTGGAAATTGTAGATTGAGCAAACAAGTAATTGAGTTTAAAACAGAGCGATTTCCGCCTTTACAGGTAGAAGTTGCTCTTTTTTTTATAAATGTCGTAAGAAAGGAGGGGGTCAAGATTGCTTACAGGGAATCAGGAAAAAAGTTTTACAAAACTGTCCAATATGGGATGCTCCCAAGGCTATAAGGTAGAGGGTAATCGGCAAGAGAAAAGTTTACCGAGCACACCTTTAAGGGTGTTCCGACTGCCGTTTACAATCCATAACGGAAACCAGCATTCAGATTATGCCGTTGAGCTGTCCGGATTGGGGTTTTGTTTGATTGATGAGCAAAACAATATAATTGATGTTGAGGAATTGTCGGCGGAACAGTGTGAGCTGTATAATATAGCTTATGCTCAGTTTAAGTTAGGTGTGCTAAAAACGCTTAGAAGATTCAGAAAAGATAGGAGAGATTTTAAAATGTGTAAATTTTGCGAAAAATTAAGCGAGAATGGTTATCATGCGACCATGAGGGAGTTTATGCCGAATAAATGGATGATTGTCGGTGTACTGAAGGATAATCTGCGCATCGTAACGGATTCGGAAGTAAAGAGCGAGAAAATAGTCGTTGATTTGGATATAAATTACTGCCCGTGGTGCGGCAAACTGCAGTTATGAGCGAAAAAATACGAGGAGGTATAAGTATGCAGGTTGTGAATATTTCTTGCAGCAGATGCGGGAAACACAATGAGTTTGATTATTCCGTATCGTCCGTTATTGATAACGTAGTCAAGCGCGGTTGGAATAGCTGCGGCGGCGTGTTGTACTGCCCTGATTGTGTGATGTTTTGGAAAAAGGTGAGTCCTGACAGAGAGTTAGGCGGTGCAAAAAACACTATAAGGGTTGTAGACCGTTTGTGGGAAGACGATAACAGACCCGGACAATGGAAATGTTAAGAATGATGCTCTTTTCGGAGAGGCAAAGCTTACGTGTTCAGCTTGCGGAGAAAGCATCGTGGTTGACTCTGATGATTTTGAAACAGGCGAAAAGTATAAGTATTGCCAGTGCTGTGGTACAAAAAGTCTTTATGATTTCAAGAGTAATACCCCGAAAGTGAATGGACTCTATGAAGGATGGCAGATCGGCGGAACAACAAAAATGTGCTTGCGATGAATCTGTATAACGGATTTATGTATAATTGCACAATATGGGACGATTTGGAACCGGATACAGAGGGTGATTTCACACCGTATGAGTTATTTGCAAAACAGGACGCATTTTATATGCTTGAATCTGTAAAAGTGCGTTGTCCGCAATACACAATGATGCAGGAATCACAGGAGGAATAAGAGCAAAAGGAGGTAAATTTATGTTAACAGAAAGAACTATAAAAATATTAGAAGCCAACGGTTTTAGAGTTGGCAATAGAGATGTCAATAATGATGGCAGCTATGAACGTGAAATTGAGTTTTGGTCGCCTGCCGGAGAGGATAATACGCTGGATATAGTCTATGACGGCACAAATGAAGGGTTTGTTGAAACATTCGATAGGTTTGCGAGCAGATTTAATGTTGATGACCATGTAAAGGCTCTTGTTCCTTTATGCGGCAATCACGGTGTACCGTCAAGAATCGAGATTTTGGTTGATGATGCTAAGGCAATCAAAAAGTTCTTGCTGGAAGTCGCAGAAGAACTTTCGGGTGAGGATGACAATAGCCCTAAAATGGGTCGTCAGCAGTTTTTCGACTACATACAGCAGAATTATGATATAAGTGGAGAAGCAATGAGACTTGTAGATAATATTCTGTATTATATAGAGACTATTGATTTGACTCCCGATGAACAGTATGACGCTTTATACAGTTTACTCGATGGAGTCATCGGCTTATCAGAAGATGAACTGAAGAATGTTCGTATGTGAGATATAAAGAAAGAGAGGAAAAAATGATATTATAATAGGTATGATAAAGCCGTCAGGCTGGCATACAGCAAAGTACGACTTTGTTGACGGTAAGTATTTATATAACCGCTGCCATCTTATAGGCTTTCAGCTTGCGGGCGAGAACGTCAACGAGAAGAATCTTATCACGGGTACACGGTATATGAATGTAGAAGGAATGATGCCGTTTGAAAATGATACGGCGGACTATATAGAAAGAACCGGGAATCATGTGCTGTATCGCGTAACTCCTATTTATGAAGGGAATAACCTTGTTGCTGATGGAGTGCTTATGGAAGCGTATTCTGTGGAGGATAACGGCGCATTTGCGTTTAATGTGTTCTGTTATAATGTTCAGCCGGGAGTGATAATCGACTATGCAACTGGCGAAAACAAAGCGGAAAAATAACAAAAATTGTATTGACAAACTGCGGGAATTATGGTAAAATTAATGTATAGGATATGAAGTTTATATTGAGAGGGAAAGTGCATATTTTCCTCTCTTTTTAATTTCAAGTCAAAAAAAGAGCAATTTTGCCTTTACAGGTGGAAATTGCTCTTTTTTTGTTTTCCAAAGAATTTATATTTTTTTTGAAGGAGGTAAGGGACATGATAGCGTATGTTAGTCCAAGCGAAAGGGTTCTTGCGGTTTTTAAGAACCATTGGAACAAGTACAGGATTTATGTGCGAAGAACTTTTGAGGGTGACTTTATGTTATTCAAAGCAAGGAATCTGTGCAACAATGAGTTTTATGCGCGAGATGAAGCAGAAGAAGAGCTGAGGAAGTATGTAGAAAAAGATGAGAGTTTTCTGTATTGGAGGTATTTTGACTATTGGAGAGGAGAGTTTTACCGTGACAGAAAAAAGGAAAATGGAAATTCTGAATGCTTGCAATGAGTATGCCGAGACAGCAATAAATAACAGCGTTAAAAGTGCGCAGTCGCTGTTTTGGTATGACTATGTACGAGGCAGAAGATGGTCCTTTATAGAGCATATTGTGATTATGAAGCTGACACAGGTGTACATAGACTGCAAATGCGGCGCGATTGACAGAAAAACAGCGGCAAGAAATCAGAATATGATTTTTAAGGATTTTTTTGACGCGCCGGCAGAAGCACCAGCATAATCTGTAAAAAAGTCTGTAAGGCTTGACTTTTTCGTAAATATGAGGTATAATAACGGCATAAGATATGAAGTATGTCGTTGGACGGAAACGGTCGTCCCAATATAGAGTAAGTTAAAATTTTGAGTGATTTTTTACCTTTACAGGTTGGAAATCGCTCTTTTTTTACTCTGAAAATATTTTTGGAAAGGTGAAAGATTATGACTATTAAGCGAAACGGAAAGGAATATGAGCTTACAGCCGAGGAGTTGTTTGCGGCATATCAGGAACAGGTAAGGTTATTTGCCGATATGGACAAGACGGAGTGTTTTTGTGGGGAAAATGAATGTCTGTTCCCGGAAACAACAGAGGCTTCTATTGTTCTCGGTACGGAGGACTACGACTTCTTTGACTGCGAAGAAGATGAACACATAGACGAAAGCAATGAATGTGTGGAAGCCTGTCTGATAGATGATGAGTTTGACGGAGAGGGTTTTGACGAAGAGGCTTACGATGAGCTGATAGCAGAAATTGACTCCGGGATTTTTTGCGATGATGAAGGAGATTAACAAAAATGGCTGACATGGTTACAAATATTGTGAACTATTCAGCTACAAGTAACCGAGCTTCCTGCTTTAACCATCACTGCTTATTAAAAATACCTGAAGGTTTCACTGATACATTTCCGACTTGGATAATTGCTTATAATCCGTATTTGGATTCGTTTTGTGTAAGTAATCACAGATTCTTTTTCTGGGAGTCTGATATGGAATTCCAGAGCGAGGATAATGCTGTGGATTACTTTAGAAATCATGTTGAAGAATTTGCGAAAGTGCGAGAAGAAGTTTTGGGAGATGTATGTGAATGTAGCCTTTACGAGGACTTATATTTGGAAAACACCGAAGAGTGGTTTTCGTGTACGTCTTATCAAGAATAATATATCTTGCAGGCTTCGATACAGGAGGTATGCAAGACTGTTTTAAGTATCTGTTGCCGTGTAAAAAATATATAAAAGTACTTGATTTTAAGTGATTAAGTGTGATATAATAAAAGTATAGTAAAAGAGGAGATAAAAATGGACGAATATACAGAGACCGCTAAGAGAGTAGCGGCAGTGTCGGAAAATCCCAAGAAGGATGGACCGGCAAAACGTGTGCTGATGAGCAAGACTGTTTTAGCACATATATTAAAGGATTATGTAAGGGAATTTAAAGGTCTCGCTGTCGAGGAAATTGAAAATAACTGCATCGAAAAAATGTATTCTGACATTCCTGTGGACAGAGATGGATTATCAGCAGAGTTCATACGAGGTCTTAGCAACGAAGATAAGTCTAATACCGGAAAACAGGACATAACCTTTGATATTCTTTTTGAGGCGACAGCTCGTGGAAAAAATAACGAAAAAGTTAATTTGATATTAAATGTTGAACCGCAGGATAAGGATTCAGAGTGTTTAGACTATGACATTGTAGTCAGAGCACAGTATTATGTGGCGAGATTGCTGTCGAGACAAATGGGACCTTATTTCATGAAATCGAATAATCAAGACATCCGCAAGGTGTATTCTATCTGGATAGTGATAAGCCCTAATAAAGGCGAAAATACTGTAACAGAGTACAAACTTTCACCGGAGCATTTATATGGAAGTTACACTGAGTTGAGTGATAAGAATACGTTATCATCAATTATTATCATTCGACTTGGAAGAAAAGAAGGTGCGGATGGTGCATTAAAAATGTTAAATATTTTGATGGATTCTATGAAACCGGCGGAAAAATTGAAAAAGTTAGAAAATTTTGGTCTTAGAATGACAAGAGAGCTGAAAAAGGAGGTAATAGATATGTGTGATTGGGAGAATGCTTTTGCAAGCCGTGCTATGAAGCGAGGGCTTGAACAGGGACTTGAACAAGGGTTTGAACAGGGAGCGAATCAAACAAAGAGAGATTTTGTGTTGAAATTACTTAAGTTCGGTAGAATGTCAGTTGAGGAAATTGCGGAGATGGCAGGATTTTCTGTTGAGGATATTAAGCTGCTCCAAAAGGAAATTGTTCAGTAAAGAATAAGGGATTGACAAATTTCGAAGAAAGTGATATAATAATATCATAAGATATGGAGTTTTAGTTTTGCAGGGAAGAGTATATTTTTCCCTGCTTTTTTATCTTCAAGTCAACAAAGAGTGATTTTTCACCTTTTACAAGGTGGGAAGTCGCTTTTTTTTATTTACAAATATTTTTATAAGGAGGAAAAGGTTATGATGACAATTTATAACAACTATTATTCGGGCGAAGTGTATAACAATACAGCAGAGCTTTTGCTTGAAGAATACGGAGAGGATAACGGCTGGAAGTCGGTATCGGATATTCCCGACACCGAGGTCTATGATGAAATGAATTTTCAGGACGAATTCGCATGGGCAGAGGTTAGCAGAAACATGGAGCAGTTCTTACAGAGCCGTATTTGTTTGGTGAGAGGAACAGTTGGGACATGGATGGGACCTGAAGATGCCGGTAAAATTATAAACAGCTTTTCGGAACTTGCCGATGCGTGGAGAGACTGCCATTACATCAGCATTACCGATGAACGCGGGCATCTGTATATTGAGGCTTCCCGCCATGACGGGACTAATCACTTTGAGCTTAAAGTGCTCACGGAAGCTGGCGCGGAATATGCTGACAGGCATTATTACGATATGAGCGACAGAGCGTTGCATGACAGGCTGTGGAAGAGTTCAAAGTATTCGAGACTGCCTCGTTATGCAAAAAGCGTTTTAATGTAAAAAGATTATTTAAGGAGACATTTAGATATGAGTAACGGAATAATTAATGAAGAAGTGTATCCGCTGAATCTGCTGGAGGCTCTGGCAGAAGGAGAGTGGGAAGACGCTGTGCCGGACGATATAGAGGGCACTCTCGAATACGTTTTCTACACTTTGAAGGAGCGGGAAAGGTTAGTTGTTAATCTCCGATATAAGGAGAAAAAAACCTATGTGGAAATAGGGAAATTACTAGGTATCTGTACTGAAAGAGTCCGTCAGATTGATTGTATGGCTATAAGAAAGCTCAGAAAGCCCCAGCGGTATATGCTGATTAAGTTGGGTGTAAAAGCAGCCATAACCAGTTCTACAGCGGCAGCCAGAGAAAGTGAGTTCTCACAGCGGATGGAGTCCGCAATGATTTCTATTGAGGGTATTGCCGATATGCTCGGCACAATACTTGGCAACAGCGATATGAAGCAGGTGTCAAATATGTGTTCAAAGTATAATCTCCGTAAAAACTTGGAGAGTTTGGGTTTATCGGTCAGGACTTATAACTGCCTCTCGCGCGCAGGTGTAAAAACACTGGAAGATATTGTAAAGATGAACCCTGCTGAGCTTCGCAAAATCCGGAATCTCGGTCCTCAGAGCTATAACGAGGTAGCGATGAGAATTCATGAGAAGGGTTTGTGTTTAGCAGGCGAAAAGTCGATGAAATGATTTTTAAGAGGGAAATAAAAATGAAGATTTATTTTTTGTATGTGAGAGGGAAATATATGCGCAATGCGCAGGCGTATCTCTACGGCAGCATTGATGCTGACATTCACGATGAAAGCGCATATGACGATTGGCAGGATATTTTCGGCGACCTGCTGCTTATGGAGTTTAACGAGGATTCAACAAAAGTTGTAAGAAAGAAAATACGCGAATTGTACCCGTGCGCGGATATGCGCATATTCAAGCTGGTAATGGTTTCGGCTAAGAAAATCAAGGAGGTCCGTGTGTAATGTTTTACAAAGTGGCTTTTTACAGCAGAGACGGAGGAATGATGTGGGAGAAACTCTCACATTTTGGCAGCATAAGGTCACAGCACGGTTATATGGGCTGACGAAGCAGGGTTGTATCATAACGAAAATAAGTATGCTATAGGCGGCAATGAAGGGCTTGCGCTTGTGTATTACGGAGATATACGGATAACTCCCACTACGGCACAGGATTTGTGTCATGAGCTTGAAGCTCTTCCGATGGACCCGAAATCTGAAAAGATTGAGTCGCCGTTCCCGTATTTCCCGACCGGAACAAGCAGGGAAGATATTTGGCATTGGTTTGAAGAAACCTGATGGTAATAGAACTTTCCACGGAAGAATTACTTAAGGCAAGAGCTGAAAAAGTTGCTGAAATGCGAATTGTATTCATATTATAACATTTCATTGATGATAACATCTAAATATATTCAAAAACCGTGATTTAGAAATAGATTTGGTGTTGATTTTTTTTGATGACTATGATATAATTAGTGTATCAGATAAAGTATAGGAGAGGTTTTAATGTCTAATATTTTGGAACGAGATGGGTTAACTGTTGAATTATTGGAAAGACTATCATATAAATCAAAATTAGGGATTAACCTAAAAAATAACTTACATTATTTTGATAAAAATAGGTTGTTAGATGAATTGATATTAATAAACAAATGGTATGATGAGTTTGAAGGATTGCAAGAATTAGCACTGGATTATCGGATTAAAAGTATTCAGTCTGCACTCTTAAAATATGAACGTTATTACCCCAATCATCAGGCAAGAAAAGTATTTAACGATTTATTGGGATTTCGGTCATTGTGTGATAATTATGATGATGTGTTGGCATTAAAAGATGTATCAAAGTTTCGTGTTGCTGATATGTCTCACGGAAAAGCAAACGATGACGGGTATCGAGGTATTCATGTATATTTTCAACGGGACGGAAGTCATTACCCGATTGAAATTCAGTACAACACTTATTATGATAGGCAATTCAACAACTGGTTGCATAAATATATTTATAAGAGAAATTATGGATCCTGCATAGGACAGGAACTTAGAAAAATGTATGAGAACGCCGAGTTCTTTGCGGAGGCGGATTTCAAGGAGGCGATGAATTATGTGTTATCTAATAGCGAAAAAAATAAATGATATTGGGAGCATAGCACTTAGAACAACTCACGGAAAAAATCTCTCGGAGTTTAAGCGTCAAATAGAACGCAAAGTCGGATATGGAGAAATACAACTTATAACCATAAGCAGACCTTCTGCATATGGCGAGTATGAACCATATCACTTTGTGAATACAAAAGAGGATTTTGTAAAAGCTATAGAGTTCATGTAAAAAGATGATAGATGAGGAGTTTTAGAAGTAACTGGCAAACACTGAACGATTAGCGGCACATTCTTGCACGGAAACCAATTTTATAAATAATTTTGCAAATTTATTTATAAATGCATATTTTAACCATAAATAATTGCTTTTAAATTGACAAAATTATATTTAATTTGGAGCAATAATGAATGTTTATACTAAAAATTGATTTCCGTGACATTCCCGCAATAGGGATTGACAAAGCTGACAGATAGTGTTATAATAATAGCATAAGATATGAAGTTTTAATTTGAGTGGGAGAAGTATATACCTTTTCCGTTCTTTAGTTTAAGTCAACAAAAGAGCAATTTTTCACCTTTTACAAGGTGGGAGATTGCTCTTTTTTTATTTGAATTTTTATTTTCAAGGAGGAAAGAGATATGGAAAAAATAATTGAAGGATTTCTTTGCATAATGTTATTTATTGTGATTGCTCTGATTTGGGCTATAGCAACAGCCTTGCCGATTTATTTTTTGTGGAATTGGTTGATGCCGGAAATATTTGGATTATGCAAACTGACAATTATTCAGGCATTTGGTGTGTCACTTTTGTCAGGGCTTCTTTTCGGAAAAACTACAGTAAAAAGTAACGAATAATGGGAGGATTTTTTAGGTTGAGAAAACTATTTATTGCAGTATGTGCTGATGTATATTTAACAATTCTTATATCGGTGATAGTAATTGCCGTAAAAACGAGTCAGAACGACTTGTTTTTCACATATGATTTCATTATGTACGGAGTAATGATGTTTCCGATAATTTGCAGTATACTGCTGTTTAAAGAAAAAATAATCAATTTTTTTAGGGAGGTGATACATTGAAAAGGATTAACAAAGCCACATTATCTAAGATTGCAAAGATAAAACCGGAGAGCTGTATCTTAATACGGATTATAGCCGGTGAATCTAATGCAAAGATAAAACTGGAGGGAAGACTAAAGCTAGAAGGCAATAAAATTAAATTTGTTAGGTATAAAAATCGCATGATTGATTGGCCGGAGTTCTTTGAAGGACCAAAGTCGATTTTGAATTGGATTTCAAAGACAGAATCTGAAGCAATTGTAGAATCTATAACGGATAAAGAAGCCGTGAAGAGCTTCATTGAGGCGGCAGAGTGTTATAAAGCATATGCTTTGTCAGATATAGAGTTTAATGAGGTAGTGCCTGTGCTTAAAGAATACCATCTTGCTTTCTTTATTGAACGCGGGGAAGAAAAGGAGTAAGTGTAAACTACTCCTTTTTTATATGCAAAACATTGTAAATATTGTTTGATTTTGAGAGGTAAAAAAAATGAAAGATAAATCAATGCCTGATAAAGTAAGTGGTGACAGACGTATTTTAAAACGACTGGTCATCATATTGGCAGCCGAAACGATTTTTTTAGCTGTTGTTTCTACGTTCGCACTATATGGAATGGTGTGTAAGCAGAGGGAGATTGATTATTTGCAGCAGTGCTTGTCAGAAGCACAGGCAAAAGCTTCAACATTATATCCTGCTGAGGCAGAAAACCATATCAATATGATACTTCAGTGGACAGATTTTATGAATTTTTTTAAGGAGGAAAAATAAAAATGAAGGTAAGTGGAATAACAAAAATAACAGACCGAAAGGTTCTTTCGGCAATCGAGGACGTAATGGATAGGGAGTCATGGACAGATTTCTTTGCGTTGTATCGCGAAATCGCGGGAATGAATTTCGCAATTTGGTGTAATAATCATTTTGGCAAACGCGCTTATCAGAGAGGTTATCTCGGCGATAAGAGAGTCTGGCTTGACAAGCTTCTTGACCTTATTACGGCGGACGAGGAAACATTTTGGACTATATTAGACTGCAGGGAAGTATTTCTGGTTGATGAGGATTCTGCTCATGCGTATGCGCTTCGTCTGAAAAGCCATAATGTGAACGGCGTTATCGTAAATTCGATTTATGTCAAGACATTCATGTCTATCAGCGGCAGACACAGAGTATATGCAAACACAAGCGATAATGTATTCGGTTATTCCATGAGTAGGAAAACGCTTACGGAGAATCCCGATTATGTGACTCAGAACAACGGAAGATAAAGGAGGGAACTATAATGGATTCAAAAGGATATGTCGTAGAGCGTTGCCCGTTCTGCGAGAATGAAATCGAAATACGCTGGAACGTAAAAACTGAGGGCTACAAGATTTTTTGCCCGTACTGCGGAAAGCAGCTTTTGCTGTGTGATGAGTGCCTCCATGCTGAGGATAACACCCGTCATATATGCACGTACAATGCGTCAGTCGGCGTGTGCATGAGATGCGTATTAGACAAATAATTATTATTGCTAAGGAAAGAGCACTGCGATGGCGGTGCTTTTTTCTTTTGCAAAAAATAAAGCCTACAAAGGTTCGCTATACTCACATAGCAATAAATGCAATATTTATGGTGTATAAAAAGTGAATACAAAACAGCAGCCTCTCGAAAGTAAGGACTGCTGTTATGCTTATGAGATTACAGTATGCTGAGTTTTTCGATGTAAGGCTTCAGCTCGCACTCTATCGCCTGCGCCGGTTCAAGCTTAGAATGACGTATTACCTCGATTGCCATATTCGTACATTCGTATGGAATCATGCTTTCAGCAAACTGCTTATTTTTAATGTCAAGAGTGTCAATCACATTCTGTATTAATGGGTTCAGCTCGTCAAAGTGACCGTCAAGAGCTGCACTTGCCTGCTCAACCGACATTGTGGGCTGCATGATAAACTGCTTATCTGATTCATCAATGTTTGCTTCAAACGGAAGCATACCCATATACTGAGCATATCTGAATGTGTTGAGCATATCATCTGTCAGCGACTTTGCTGCCAGTTCGACAGCTTCCTCACGGCTGTCTGTCAGCGCAGTACAGTGATTTAACAGGGTTTCAACCTCTGCTTTAATAACCTTGTCAGATGTGATAATTCTTTTTACATCCTCATTGCCGCTTTCTGCAAGAACTGTTGCCTTTGCCTCTAAAATAGCCTTTGTAAAATTTTTCGTCATAATATTTTCTCCTTTTAACTAAAAAACGGTATAGATGTCCTATAAACATCCACACCGTAAAATTATTAAGAGGAAATGTGAAAATATGTTATCACATTTGTTGTATATACTATATCATATGCAGGTTCATTTGTCAATAAATTTATTGTAAATAAACTATGAATATTGACCCAAATAGTGATTGAAAGAAAAAAATTACAAAAGCGTGGGATAATATGATAGTTTTTAGCGGAAATTGCATATTTAATTATGACAGGGCAAGAGAGCTGTCTAATACCTGTCGTTCATAAGAATACCTTCCTGTATAAAATGTAATTTAACTTATACAGCTCTCTTGATTTTGTATTGATTTAATTAGAAAGGGGATAAGAAGTTTGAGGAATTACAGACCGCAAAAATATTTTCCAAACAAAAACAACCATATAGTACAGAATGTACGCCCGCCCATACAGAAAAAGAGTGAAAAGACATATATTCTACAAGCAACAGATACGAGGGAGCATTATATCCCGATGCAAATGTGCAGTGCAGCTTATATGACGGTAAGGTTTGAAAAGAGTGAGTTAAAGACAGAATTTACTGCGAATGAGAATGAGTCGGATACCTGTGGATTAAGGAAAGAGGCACAGAATATTATAGCCCATTTTACGAACAATAAACGTTGCTCTATATTCAGGAGTCGTGATGATTTGGAAGATTATTGCCTTAGAGTTCGGCATTCGGAAGCTTTCTTTTTGAAGCCTACGTCAGTAATTAATGAAGATGCCGATATATTGTCAGACTGTGAATGGCTGTTCAAGATTGTTTGCGAGAACTATACATACTATTTATCGTTTATGTATGGGAAAAAACTGTCTAATGAATTTAAAATGTATTGTTTCGGGAACAGCAGATTGGAAAGTGCCGAAGCTATGTGGAAGGAGGATTTTGAATGGTAAATGACAAAAGACAGGAGTTTTTGAAAAAGTATGATGAAGTATTTGATAGAGACGGCAATATTAAGTTGTGCGGTCGATACAAATGTTCAGAACTAATTTATATATCAGACCAAATAGAGCCGGATGTAAAACATGGTAATATTGACAAAGGATTCATGAAAATTGAGAGTATACAAAATCTTAAATCAAGGATTGGTGGCCATGGTATATGCGAAAGATGCGGCACTGGGGCGAGTATGGTTCAGCTTGATGCAAAGGATGGAATCTGTCCGTACACAGGTTGTAATACAGGAATCAGTTGCGGTATGTTTTCACCTTTACTTGCTAAAAATATCACTAAAATCTCTTGACAACAGAAATATTTTATGATATACTCAAAACATAAGATATGAAGTTTTAATTTTTAACTAAGTCAAATTAAGCGATTTTTCACCTTTTACAAGGTGAGGAATCGCTTTTTTTTATATTATTTTAAATTTTTAAGGAGGAGGAACATATTATGTTCGGAAAAATCAAAAAAATAGCAAATCAGGAAAAGGTTATCGGTGGAGTATGCAAGAAAATTGCGGAAAAGTGTGGTATTGCAAGCGCAGTTTGGATTATTCGCTTAATATTCACCTTATTTGCAACATTCGTTGCATTTCTCCCAACACTTGGTGTTTATGTTATACTTGCGGCGTATCTTAACAGGAAGGCTGAGGATCGGAAGTCATCCAATACAACATCCACTACAGGCACAAGCACTAATTGATTTTGCGAAAAAGAACCCTTGCTGTAAAGTTCTTTGGAACCTCAGCAGGGGTTCTTTTTTATACAAAAAAAATAAATACAAAAATGTGGCTTTTTTTGAATTGTTTTACCTCAAACTAGACTATTTACACATAGAGGCAGTAAATGAGGGACGCTGTTATTGCTGCCAAATGTAATTATCTTCTCTCTTTTTTATCGCGTCCCTCACATTTTATTATTTTTTGGAGGGGTTTGTCATGCCAGTTATACGTGGTAATAAGATTACAGATTACACTATTGTCAGCTGTATCCCATTACATAACTCAGGATTATCATTAAACGTGATAGGTCTGTTCGTGTTAATCAAGTCACTTCCCGATAGTTGGAAGTTTTCTGTGGAGGGATTCGCCACAATAGTGAAAGATGGAATATCGTCTGTAAGAACAGCATTAAAAGAATTAGAAAATTTTGGGTATGTGAACAGAGAGCGCATACGTGAAAACGGAAAGTATGGGAAGTCGAAGTACGTCCTCAATGAAAATGTATTGGATATATCAAAAGGTTTTTCGGCTTTGAACAATCATCATATTCACAACAAGGGCTTATCTCTTGGTGCATCCGGATTACTGTCCGTTATGTTGTCTCTTCCTGATGATTGGAAGTTTTCAGTAAAGGGTCTGGCAAAAATCCGTAAGGAAGGAACGTATGCCATTAGAAAATTTTTAAACGAATTGGTACGCGCGGGATATTTGTCGATTGAGCAGTCTCGCAAGAGAGGCAGATTTGATAGGTCGAAATATATTATCAGAGAATTACCGGCTAATTTAGAGCATGATATTGAAATGACAACGGATTGTAGAAATCCGGTTGAAAATTGTGAATATGAAACATCGAAATCAAGTACAGCGGAATGCCATTATGACACCGCTGCATTTTGCATGGAGGTTGATAATTTGTCTGATGACAAGCCTTCATTTGAGTTTCAGGACCCGGGCGATGACAAGACTGATGATTTATTGAATGTCGAGGTCACTGAGAATCCTATTTCATCTAATGATGTTAATGATGCGGCTTGTGAAGAAGATTGCGGCAATCTGCCTGATGACGAACTGCCGTTTGACGTTTCAGATTTAGATTATTACAATGATAAAAATGACAGTTTAAAAACAATAGGTTATGTAGAAAGCTATTCTTTGACTGCCGGTATGACTCAGGCTGAGTATGACGAATTGCCTGACGATGAGCTTCCGTTTGATGTTCCAGACTTAACCGATGATAAGGGTGACTGGGGCAATATGGCTGACTTCAAAGGGATTGAAAACCATTATTCGGCTAAACGTAAAAATGTACCAGCATTTGAAAAAATCAATTACATTGAACGCATACGCAAGATGATAAACTCAAAGAAAGATAAGAGTGGAAAACCCAGTGGAAAGCCCAATGCACCATCTGATGAAAATTCAACCACGGATTACCAAACCACGGAAATTCCAATCACGGTTTCACCAATCGCGGAAAATTCACTCACGGTAAATTCAACCGCGGAAAACTGCACACAATTAAATACTAATATATCTAATAATAAAGAATATAGTAAAAAAGAAAAAAATATTTTATTATTAAATAAATATATATATCAAATATCAAATGAACTATCATGTAAAATAAACGTTGACTTTGTAAAACTTGTACCCGATGTAGAAACTAAGCTATTGATAGATACCATTAAAATTATAAAATATATTTTTACAGGTAAACATGAAACGTGGAAAATAAACGGGGTAAACACCCCTAATTGGTGGTTAGAAAACAGACTGCGTAGATTAACCACAGAGAAGGTGTACCAAATGCTAAAAAGGTTAAGCAAGGTCAAAGACACTATACATAACTTGAACTCATATATAATAAGCTCGCTATATAATGCAGGGGCAATGGATAACGTCTTTGTAGACCATACCAAGAGAAAAGTTACTATAGTGGCATGATATGATAAACCCATTCATACAAGGTATAACCTTACAGAAAATAAAACCCTTGCTACCAAAAGAGTAAGGCTTACAGTTACGGTTATTCTGGAATAGGATTTCTAAAGTAACAGTGAGGGAACACCCAAAGAGAGAATTTATTGCGCGCGCCGCCGCCACGCTCCATACCGCACACGGGATTCCGGCGCAAGGGCGAGAGGATGCCGGTGGAGAAAATTGCAGCTTGAAACAAAAGCAGATGTGTCTAAACCGAGTGTATTGTTGTTAATTGAGGCTAGTTTGCTTTCAGCGATACAGCACATTTTTGAGAAGAAAAAAATATAAACCAAAATTGCGTCTAAGACTGATATGAATATACCCCAATCGGCATATTTACAGATAGAGGCAGCAATGAGGAATGCTGTAATCGCTGCCCAAAATAGCTTGTATATTCTCTCTCCGATTATTTTATTTAGGCATTCCTCAAAATTAAACAATAACAATTTTTCAAGGAGGTTTTTGTCATGAGCAACAAGGACAAGATATTTGCAGTAAGTATGTGCGCTGCAATGCTTTTAGGACAAGCAGCGTTTGCTGAGAACGTAAATAACACCGCGTCCGGCTTCGTATTTTACGATACCGACAAGGACGGAGTGTATGATGCGGATAAGGGTGATTATCCGTTGTCTAATCATACTATCAGAACAGCATACAAGGAAATTATAGAAAAGCCGACATCTGTATCGAAGTCAGATTTCGAGAGCTTTAACGAAATTCATACAGACAAGAACGGTAAATATGCTGCTGCGTATCCAGTGTCTGATGTAAATAAATACTGCCTTGTGTATGTGGAAGCAGACACAATGAATTACATTTGCACAACAGGTAATTCAGCGCAGGCATATATGAAAAAGGGCGGATTAGAACGGACATTTGATAATATCGGCTTAGTATCTAACGGAGAGCAGAGCGGTGAGCATAAGATTTTTGTAAAAGCTGAAACTGTATGTAATCTCAAAATAGCTGAAACGGCAGAGGATGGTTCTGAGGTTAGCTTTACAATCAAGCCAAGTGCAGGACATAAGTTTAAAGACGGTGCTGTGTCATACTCTATTACTACCCAGTCAGACAGGTCGATTGAGCTGAAAAGCTATGAGGGCAAGAGCGAACCGGGGACCAACGAGCTTACGGAAATCACAGGAACATTTATAATGCCGAATGAGCCGATATATGTATTTTTCAGAGTAAACGAAACAGAACTTAAGCTCAGAGCAACAGAGACAGAGTTTAAAGCGGCTTCTGACAAGCTTAAATTTACAGCAAACTTTACAAATATGACGGACAGTGCAATAACTGACGCTGTTGGAGCGGCGGTTATATGTGACAATAGCACCGGGCGTATGCTTGACGTGAAAACAGTTGAAAATTTTGTGCCGGGAGATAATTTCACCGAAATAGAACTTCCGGCATCGGCGGGAACATATATTGTCAAAACATTCATATGGGATAAGGAGCAGAATATTTACCCGTATGCAGTAACAAAGAACTACGGTTCTGTCCATAATGTTTCACTCGGAGAGAATGGACAGAAGTAGTCAAGCTGCTGAAACGGTTTGGAAAGGAAGGGTTTATTTTTGAGGAGGAACAAGTATTTAGCGAAACAAGTCAATAACCCACGATTAAAGTCGCGGGCTTGAAGAAGTCCGATGTTGACTGGCCTAAGTGCTTCGAGCACTATGTTAAGAGAGAATATATAGTTACCTGTGAGTGTAATACTTAGCCCGCAGCTCTAAGGGGATATGTTAAACAGTTATATTGGGTAGGAACAGTGTGTATTCCATAAAACCTCTCATTAACATTGGCGAAGGTATCTAACCGCCCTTTGGGGCGAATAACTAAGCTCTTTTGGGGCTTGGAAAGGAGAAGAACACTATGGTTTATGTACTAAATCAAGTCGGTTTCGTATAAAAAGCTGAAACTCTTAGAACAAAGAAAATCATATTTAACAGAAAGGAGAGTGGCTGCTCCTCTCATGACTTAAGTCACGAGTCTCCGCAGCCTTATTAATTATGAAAAAGTGGTGGATGTGTGGGACGGTTGTGCTGGTATTCGTAATGGCTGCTGGCGGATATTTTTGTGTTCGTCCTGCTCTCCTTGAAGCAAAAACAGTTGCATATGAAAAGCTTTCCGATATTGACGAGAATACATTTAGTTTTCTTTCCAATACCGTAATTTATGATGACTCGGACAATCAGATAGCCGAGATTGTGAACAAGAACTATGAGTATATCCCGATAAACGATGTGCCGGAGTACATACAGCATGGATACATTGCGGTAGAGGACAGACGGTTCTTATCTCATCATGGCATAGACTACAAATCACTTGCCAGAGCCGTGTTTGCGATGATAAAGAATAAGGGGCGAATAACACAAGGCGGTTCAACGATTACTCAGCAGGTGGTAAAAAACATGCTTCTTACACAGGAACGCTCGTATAAGCGCAAACTGGCAGAGTTTTTCATAGCTCCGGAGATTGAGAAAAAATACAGCAAGTCGGACATAATGGAGTTTTATGTAAACACTTGCTATTACGGTGATGGTTGCTACGGCATCGGCTCTGCGGCAGAGTATTTTTTTGGCAAGACACCAGCTCAGTTGACATTGGGCGAATGTGCTTTGTTTGTTGGTCTGTCAAACAATCCTACGGCATACAGCCCTGTAAATAACCCTGAAAAGGCAAAGGAACGCAGAAAGCTTGTTCTGTCGATTATGCTGGAACAGGGATATATTACGCAGGAACAGTATAGTACTGCGGATTCGGAGGAGCTTAGGCTTGTTTTGAACAAGAAGAGTGCCGTAAAGGAAAATTATCAAACGAGCTACGCTATACATTGTGCCGCACTTAAACTGATGGAGCTGAATGGCTTCCGGTTTGAATATGTTTTTGATGATGAAAAAGAGTACAAGGAGTATAAGGAACGGTACTCCAACGCTTACAGTGCATATTCAAATGAGATTCGCGCGGGCGGATATACAATTCGTACCACACTGAACAAAAATATACAGGATTTGCTGCAAGAGAGCATTGACAACGGATTAAGTGAATTTGAAGAAACTGACCCTGTTTCCGGAAAATACACAATGCAGGGTGCGTCAGTCGTAATTGACAATGCTACAGGTTTTGTTTCAGCGATTGTCGGAGGTCGGGGCATTGAGGACGAGTTCAACAGAGGATTCCTTGCCGAACGTCAGCCGGGTTCTGCTATGAAGCCGATAGGCGTATACGGTCCTGCTATAGATACAGGCAGATATTATCCGTCACTTATCATGACGGATAAATATATTGAGGGAGGACCGAAGAACTATACGGAGGGTGTTTACAGCGGACCGGTTACGCTCAGGACAGCACTCGCTAAGTCAATCAATACCATTCCGTTTCAAATCATGATGGATATACAGCCGTCTACCGGTTTGGAGTATCTCGGCAAAATGAGGTTTGACACGCTGGCACCGGCGGATAACGTAGGCTCCCTTGCATTGGGCGGTATGACCTACGGTACAAGAGTGTGTGATATGGCAAAGGCATATTATACTGTACAAAACGGAGGCGTGTATACAGACAGCACTTGTATACGGAGCATTGAGTTTCAGGCAAAGGGAATGGTTTTTGACGGAACGTCAAATTTGACACGGGTATATGAGCAGGATACAGCGTATATTCTTGCCGATATGCTGAAAACGGTTGCGACAAAAGGCACCGGTGTTGAAGTGGAAGGACACCCGACCGGCGGTAAGACGGGTACAACCTCGGACAACAGGGACGGTTGGTATGCAGGTTTTACAAAACAATATACGGCAGTTGTGTGGGTAGGCTACGATATGCCAAAAGAAATTCCTAATCTCGCAAAGAAGAAATATGCGATAAATATATGGCTTGATTTCATGACAAAGCTTCATTATGGCTTAGATTCACTTGAATGGGAACGCCCTGCTACAGTAGTTGATAAATATGTTGATAAGGCAGGAATGATAGCGGATTACAATACCGGTGTGATGGACTTGTTTTCACAGACGCTTATTGATCGGCTTGCCGAACAGGAAAAAGAACGTGAGGCGGATAAATTAAAAGCGTTTGCTGAGGAATGGGCTAATAAGGATACAGAGCGCAGACAGTTGGCTGAAAACTATGTATCAGAATATGAGAATAAGGATTGTCAGAGCATAGATGATTTGGCGGAGATTGATAGGCTTTATCAGGAAGCGGCTACTGTTATCGCACTGATTGATGATACAGACTCAAAAACAAGCCTTACAGACAGACTGAATATCCGGAAATCACAGCTTGACGCTCAAAGAAAGCCGTATGAGGAGTTAAGTGCGAAGCAGGCACAGGCAACTGAAAAGGCGGCGGAAAATGAGCAGAAACGCATTTCGACAGAAGCGGAGAATGCGAAGCTGGCGAAGCAGAAGGGCGAAGCTCAAGCGGATGCGAAGCTGGTCAGAGAGGCAAACGCAGCTCTTAACGAGTTAGAGAATTACGCGGGTGTTGATGAACATTCCGTTGAGCTGTATATAGATGCGAGAACGGCTGTACAGGCTTGCAAAGGGCTTAGTGAATACACTACGTTGTCCGACAGATTGAAGCGTCAGAAAGGTAAATTTGAGATTGTTAAGGCTACTCCTGTTCCTGTAACTCCTGACCCCGTGCAGGAGAAAGAAGCAGAAACAAGTCAAGAGACAGCAGAGCAAACAATCGAATGACAGAAAGGATATTTACATGGTTATTTTTGGATATTTGGAAATATTGGTAGGAATTGCGGTCGTAATAGCTGCGGTAGCGGCTTTTGTGAAATTTTTTTTGTCACTCGAACGTCCCAAGAAAAAGAAGGATAAGAAAACAGATTGACGTTTTGAAAGGAGAATTGCAAAATGACCAGAGGTGAAGCAAGGGACGAACTGCTGATGATAATAGAAACGGTTGAAGGAGTACACGGAAATTGTGATAAATGCCCGTATTGCGGCATAATTGACAATAAATATAAGGATACATATACTACAGAAACTTGTCCATTTGCAGAATGTCCGGAGTCATGGGAAATCTGAAAAGGAGGTGGTTTTATGCGGTATACGCGTTACGGATAGTTTTCACATAATTCGAATATAAAAAATAATAAAAGGAGAAAATTTATGTTATACATTGGAATTGCGGTAGTAGCAGTTGTAGCATTTTTGACGGTGATATTACTTACGGGATATGTAAGAGCTTCGCCGGATACGGCTATTATTATTTCGGGTCCGAAGAAGGAACCCAAAATACTTATTGGATGCGCAGGAATTAAGATTCCATTTTTCGAGAAAAAGGACGAGCTATCGTTGCAGCTCGTTCAAATTGATGTTAAGACCGCAGATGAGGTTCCTACTGCCGATTACATCAATATTACGGTAGACGCAACCGTGGGCGTAAAAATCAGTGATAAAAGGGAACTGTTGGCGGTTGCAGCACAGAACTTCCTGAACCGTCCGACTGAGTACATTTCAGGAGTTGCCAGAGAGGTATTGGAAGGCAATGTGCGTGAGATTGTCGGAAAGATGAACCTTGCGGAGATGGTTTCTGACCGACAGAAGTTTGGTTCGCTTGTGACTGAAAATGCAAAACCCGACCTCAATAATATGGGGCTGGAGATTATCAGCTTCAATGTTCAGAATTTCTTTGATAAAAACGGCGTTATCGAAAATCTCGGTGTAGACAATATCGTGAAAATTCAGAAGGACGCTGCTATTTCGCGTGCTATGAGCGAAAAGGAAATTGAAATGGCGAAGGCAGAGGCGGCGAAGGAAGCGAATGACGCAAAGGTTGCCGCAGAATTGGAGATTGCGGAGAAGAATACCGAATTAGAATTGAGAAAGTCAGAGTTAAAGAAACAGACTGAGACGAAGCGAGCTACAGCAGAAGCTGCATTTTCAATCCAGAAGGAGATGGAACGTAAGACTATTGAGCTTGCTGCGGCGGAAGCTAATATCGCAAAGCAAGAAAAAGCGATTGAGATGCAGGAACAGGAAGTACGCCTCACAGAACGCACCCTCGAAGCAAATATCAAGAAAAAAGCCGAGGCTGAGAAGTACGAACAGCTCCAGAAAGCGGACGCTGAACTGTACGCAGCACAGAGAGACGCTGAGGCGTCATTGTATGAGATGCAGAAGCAGGCGGAAGCTGAAAAGTATCAGCAGATACAGCAGGCAGAGGCTATGAAGATTTCGGCAGAGGCAGAACGCTATGCTCAGGAACAGGAAGCTGAGGGTATACGCAAGAAAGGTCTTGCAGAAGCTGAGGCCATAAGGGCTAAGGCTGTCGCAGAGGCAGATGGTGTACGCAAAAAGGCAGAGGCTATGAAACTCATGGGGGAAGCTTCTATTTTGGAGATGTACTTCAACGCATTGCCGCAGATTGCTCAGAACGTTGCTGAACCGCTGGCTAAGGTAGACAAGATTACCATGTACGGCGATGGAAATTCAACAAAACTTGTTTCAGACATTGTTCGGACTATGACACAGGTTTCGGACGGTGTTCAGGAATCCACAGGCTTAGACCTTAAGTCAGTTATTGCCGGACTTGCAGGCGGAAAGTTCTTATCTGGCATGAAAGCGGATAACAACGCAGACGTTCGGGACAGCACGTCTTATGAGGAGCCTGCGGATAATGAGGAATTGACTGGCGGAAATGAAGATTTTGCTGACGATATTCCCTAATGAGTAAAAAAATTGCAAATATTATATTTGCGGTAAAATTTATGCAGAAAGTAGGCTTGCTGTCTATTTTCTGCATATTTTTCTTATCTTATCGAAAACTCAATGCAGACTACAAGGAGGAAAACACAATGTTTACAATTTCAAAGTCAATTGTCAGGGATTTCGTTTTTAGAAAAGAAATATAGCCGAAAGCCGGTGAGAACCAGCG
>JAUNPN010000211.1 GCA_030536655.1 bacterium
ATTATTCCAATTCTGCCGGGTGTAGCATATCATCCGTCACGTGATAGTAGCACACATTGTCAGGAAATATTCTCTTGTAATATTCTTCTTGATACTGGTAACAAACAATCATGTACTTTTCATTTCTGTTATGTTCTGATACTGCTTCTATGAAAAATCGCTGCATACATCCAAGCTCCATTGATGTACCCACATAGGTCTTGATTCCGTTGTATGTTAAAGGTATTATGCGTGTATTGGTTCGCTCAAATCCAGTGTCAATACGCAGCAGTTGTTCTATGGTTATATTTTCCACTTCATCAGCGTAGTGGAGAATGTCGTCCAGTGCGTATACGGACAGAGAATTGAGCGGCACTGCATATATGTTACGGAACACATAACAGATGCCCTTGTTGACCTCGTTTATTCCCGTCCGGTTTTGAATCCGGTTGTAATTGAGCCGAAACATTGATTCAAAGTCCTTACTGTTCTTGCACAAAACTATCCCCCGTTCACATACTCCAAAGCCTTCATCTGTAAGATTATTTGCTCTTATATATCGTCTCGCAGAAGTTCTTGCACGTTCTATCACATTTCTTTCAAACAAAGGTCCGCCAACATCCGCATAATAGATAAAATAAGAGTAGGAACGGTTTATTAACAGCCCTATATGCGTTGAGAACATATATTGTTTAGCCTCACTTTCGCTTAGAGCAAATACGTCCTTTAAATCACGAGAGTGGTAATACCGTCTTACAGGCGCGTCCACTAATGCGTCCACTGATGCAGATTCAGGTAATTTCAAGGTCTGTTCATAGGCGGCTATTGCATTGGCTTTTAAGGTTCTAAAAGTAATCATTTTATGTTCGTCTGTTAAAGTTCGTTCAAGGTTCTTATACTGGGCTGTTTCTATACCAAAGTTAGAGAACAACACAGAAGCGGAAACACTTCTCAGAAATCGTGCGAACCTCATACCGCTCAAATCCTGAGTGACCGAGAAGCGCGGCACCGGAACCGGGATATATTTTAACCACGGATATTCGTCCGCACAGTTATCAATCAACCATTGTACTCCTTTCGGAGTAATGCGCCTGTAAGTCAGCGTCCACTTACGGCTGTGTCTCTTTCCGGTGACACAGCCTTTTGCAAGCAAACCCTCAGATGTCATTTGAGTAAGCAGTTTTCGCATATATGGTTCTTGGTCTGTTATCGTTCTCAATACGTTTGATATAAGCATTCCCTCCCGCATAAATGCCATTAAAATATGTTTTTTGCACATACTTTTCTCCAATGGTTTTCCTCCTTTCGGCTGGTGGTTGAATGGGGGCAAAATATCTCAGGCAAAAGAATTAAATTGGTTTTGCCGTATTGGAAAGCATCGAAACACCCCCATTTACCTACAAAATTCAGATGTTCAGATGGTCGAAAAAAAGCTTCCGAAAAAATTGAGACTTTTTCTACCTCTGAAAACCAATTTTAAAGTGTATAAAAATGTCTCAGAAATTCCGCTCCGGCTTCGCAGTTACGGATTGCCCCGTTTTCCGCTCTCACCACCGCATAACTCCCGTTTGGTATACTGTCGTCAAGTATTGTTTCAAGGGTTATCGCGCAATTGAGAGCGTCATCACCGCCGCCTGTGAAGTCAGTTATCACATCTATAATATGCTTATAATCATACCTGTCGTTATCCGGCAAAAGCCTTGTATTTTGGTTTTCCGGGTAGACATGGATAAATGAAACGGTTTTCTTTTCCATATACGGGAAACCTATCATCTGCTCATATTCCTTAAACACGGAAATCAACGCATTTCCAAAGCGGCGGTCATACGGTCGTGTTGACACCTTAAGCGGAATATGAGGCATACCTATACACACAACATCGTTTTGCGATTTAATGACAACGCCGCTGCAGTCAAAGCATTCCGTATTTGTATGGTACAGTGGGGTGAGATGATTATAGTTCCCGGCTGTGGCAGCAATCGCTTCGTATAGATTTTTCAGTATCTCAACAGACTTGTTGTAGAAATCTGAATGTTCATAAACGAGCTTTTTAATTGCTATTTCTTTTTGGAACTCGTCACCTTCTGCTTCGCAGATTTGAAGGAATGCTTCCTGTTCCGCGATATTTTCAATTTGCTGTTTAAATGTATTCAAAGTTGTCTGAACAGCGTCAACACCAATCGTCAAATCACTGAGACACTTGTTATATGACTGCCTAAGCTTGCTTTTATCCGGCTCCGAGAGTGAATTAATATATTTATCAAAGTCGTTCATTTTAATCCTCCCAGCTATAATATACAGGTTTATTCCGTTCGCCAAGGATACAGTACGAGTCAAATCCCAGCTTTTTTATATTGTCAGCCATCTCCTTATCCGGGAGAACTGCGATATGTACAATTTCATCTTCTACTCCTTCCGGCAAAAGCATTTTCCGCTTCGCACAAACAGTCATTCTTAACGAGGACAACGTTTGGTATGTAAACACTGTAATGTCATACACAGTATCATCTTCGTCAATTATCAAAAGCTGGCAAGGATATTCAGTCGGCCAGTAATCTCTTACGCTCTCTTCTCCCATATAAGCTAACAGCCAAGCGGATTTTGTAAGCAACTGTTGGCTCAGTGAAGTTGCATTAACAGACTGTCGGCGTGACAACATTTTCTTGCTGCGGTCATAATTTATCCTGCATTTCGATACCAATTCCTTCATGCACCATTCTACTGTTTCAATATTATGGTTATCGGCGAACATCTGGAGAATCTGCCCTTCATGCACTACCCCTAAACGGTTCACAAAATTTTCTATATCTTTTATTAAAATATCAGTCATGGTAATATTCCTTTCATCGGTCCTGCAAGACGTGTTATAAGCGTTTTACAGGAGTTTTTATAACGCCTTATAAGCGTTGTTTAAACGTTTATATAACGTTCATAAAACGCTCGTAAGACGTTTAAATAATAAAGAATTACTTAGATTCCATATTTTTCTTTTGTTCGGCAATACGGCGAAGTTCCTTCGGGTCAGTGGTTATCAGCTCATGTTCCGACTGTGACGCTTTAAACTTGATGAGGGCATGGTTCGTATTTGCTGCCAATAATCCCTCTCCACGTTCAAAGTGAGTGATTTGCTGTAATTCGGAATCAGAAAGGTTTAGGGTTTCCTTTACGCTTTCTGCCTCCTGCTGTTCAAGCTGCATCACATATTTAATTTTTGCATTGTTGATAATACCCTTTCCGTAACGTCCATCATCCAATGCGAAGAAGTCGTTCAAATCCTGAGTTGCGGCTATAGCACTTCCGCCATAAGCACGGATAACCTTAAAAATTTCTAACACGAACTCCGCCGCTTCTGCTGAGGACTTTTCACCTATCAAGCTCCATAGCTCGTCAAGGAAGATTGCCTTCTTTGCGGTTCTGTCCTCTTTGGACTTATCCCATACATAGTCAAGAGCTATGAACATTCCGACAGGCAGCATTTCGGCTGTCAGATATGATACGTCAAGGACAATATACTGATTATCCAGATTAACGTTTGTCTGTCCGTTAAACGAGTTTGCAGAGCCGACGACGTATCTTGAAAGCACGTTATACATATGCCGCGTATCATTGCCGCCCTTTCCAAGCTCCTCGTATAAATCACTCAGAATAGGCATTGTTTTATATTTATCAGGATTGTCTTCTGATATAAGACTGTTATTATCATCGGTAATACCGAACTTCTTATATGTATTTATCAATGCTTCATCCAGAAGCTGCTTTTC
>JAUNPN010000044.1 GCA_030536655.1 bacterium
GTATAAGTGTTTGCCAAAGTAAATTCAAGTCTTAAATTTGTCAGACTAAGTTCTATTTGGTATACTTTTACAGCTGAATTTACTTTGGCAATTAAGAGCTTCGTAATTTTCTACGCTTATTTTTACAATACCCTTGCAAAACATATCATAATATGCTATAATAGTAAAAACAGAGAGGAGTTGCCATATGATTAAGCAAAGCAAAGAGCATAACGCCATCAAACGGCTTTTAACCGCCCCGGACAATGGACTTACTTCCGCACAAGCTGAGGAACGTATACTTAACGGTGCTGCCAATGTTGTTTCCGATAATAATTCAGAAACTATAGGCGATATAATTTGTTCAAATGTTTTCACATATTTCAACTTTATATTTGCTGTCCTTGCAGCGCTTCTTATTATGGTCGGCGCTTACAGAGGACTTACTTTTTTGCCTGTTATTCTCGCAAATACTCTTATAGGTATTGTTCAACAGATACGCTCCAAGAGAAATCTTGATAAGCTTAATATGATGAGCGCACCGGAAGCCCATGTCATCAGAGACGGAAAACCTCTAACCATTCCGGCAGAGGAAACAGTTCTTGATGATATTGCATTATTTTCATCCGGAAACCAGATTTACGCTGATGCAATTATCCTTGACGGAAATGTCAGGGTAAATGAAGCGCTTCTTACAGGTGAAGCTGATGAGATTACACGTTCCGCAGGTGATATACTTATGTCCGGAAGCTTTATTGTTTCCGGCGAATGCCGCGCACGTCTTGAAAGAGTCGGCAATGACTCTTATATTGCCCGCTTATCGGCTCAGGCAAAGAAAAAAGACAAACATGAGCGCTCAAAAATGATGAGAGCCTTGAATACTATTATAAAATTTGTTGGAATTGCAATTATTCCAATAGGTATTATAATGTTTATTCAGCAGTATTTCTTTAACCACAGCAATGCTTATGACGCGGTTTCATCAATGGTTGCAGCTCTGCTCGGAATGATTCCCGAAGGACTGTATCTGCTGGCAAGCGCGGCTCTTGCATTAAGCGTTATAAGGCTCAGCAGCAAAAAGGTTAATGTTCACGATATGTCCTGTGTTGAAACGCTTGCACGAGTCAATGTACTTTGTGTTGACAAAACAGGAACCATCACTGAAAACACAATGAAAGTAAAAAAAACGATTTCTCTTAACAACACCGACATATGCAGGCTGAATGAACTTATAGGAAACTTTTCGGCTTCAATGAAAAATGATAATATGACCATGCAGGCTGTCAAGGAACATTTTGAACATTTTGCATCAGAAAAAGCTGACCGGATTATTCCCTTCTCCTCAAAAAACAAATACAGTGCTGCGAGCTTTGGCGCCCGTTCTTATGTAATCGGAGCTCCGGAATTTGTTCTCCGTGACAAATACAAAAATTATAAAAATATTATAACCAAATATACTGCCAAGGGGTTCAGAGTTCTTGTATTTGCAAAATATTACGGAAGTAACTTTGACGGTCCGCTCACCTGTAAAACAAAAGCTCTCGGCCTTATACTTTTAGGAAATCCTGTGCGTCCCGAAGCAATTAAAACATTCGGATATTTCAGAGAGCAAGGAGTTGAAATAAAAGTAATATCCGGCGATAATCCGCTTACAGCTTCAGAAGCTGCAATTGAAGCCGGAATATACGGTGCAAAAAAATATATTGACGCCTCAACACTGAAAACAGATGCAGAAATTGCTGATGCGGTAAAAAATTACACTGTATTCGGACGCGTCACTCCCGAAATGAAACGCAGCATGATTCATGCTTTGCAGAAACAAGGTAACACAGTCGCAATGACAGGTGACGGTGTTAATGATGTGCTGGCGCTGAAGGATGCAGACTGCTCTGTGGCAATGGGCTCCGGCAGTGAAGCAGCGAGCCGCGTTGCACAAATCGTACTTATGGAATCCGATTTTTCAAGGATGCCGGACGTGCTTCTTGAAGGCAGACGCGTTGTAAATAACATTGAGCGCAGCGCAGGATTGTTTCTTATAAAGAATATCTTCTCGTTTCTGCTTGCGTTATCATCCATGCTTGCCTCATTTGAGTATCCTCTGCACCCATCTCAGGTTACTCTTATAAATATGTTCACAATAGGAACACCGGGATTTCTGCTTGCTCTTGAGAACAACAAAAATCTTATTAAAGGCAGTTTCATAAAAAATGTATTAAGAAAATCACTTCCTGCTGCGTTAACGAATTTTATTGCTGTATGCGCTTTGATTTTCTACGGAAACAAAAATGGACTTGATTCTGATACAATTTCAACCATAACTGTACTTTTGGTCGCATCAATCGGCTTTTTTGTACTTGCCGGTATAACTCGTCCGTATAACCGTTTCAGAATTTTTGTGCTTATGCTGATGATTGCAGGATTTGTGCTTTCGGTTATATTTCTCAGATGGGTGTTTATGCTAACTGCAATATCTTCCGGAATGCTTGCAGTCTACACTTTTTTTGCTGTTGGCTCAGCAGCTATGCTTATGATTATAACAAGACTGTTTGATTTCTTTGAGGAAAAAATATAAGTGACTGTTGCAAAACAACAGTCACTTATATTTTTTATTCCTTTATTAAATAAATTCATACATAGAAAATAATGGTATATCAGAAATATTCCTTATTTATTATCCTTAATAAATTTAATAACCTTTTCAACTGCCTCATCAACAGACATTTCTATAACCTCACCGTTTCTTCTTTCCTTATATTCCACGATTCCTTCAGAAATTTTCTTTCCGGCAGTAATTCTTACCGGAATACCGATGAGGTCAGCATCCTTAAATTTAACCCCTGTTCTCTCGCTTCTGTCATCAATAAGGACGTCAATTCCGCTTTCCTTCAGCTTATTATAAATCTGCTCAGCAGCTTTAGTCTGCTCCTCATTCTTATAGTTTGCCGCAAGAACAAGCGCCTCATACGGAGCACACGATACAGGCCAGACTATGCCGTTTTCATCATAATTCTGCTCAATTACACCTGCGATACAGCGTGTTACACCTATACCATAGCAACCCATAATAACCGTCTGTGACTTACCGTTTTCATCCAGATACTTCAAGCCCAACGCATCCGAATACTTTGTACCAAGCTTGAAAATATGTCCTACCTCTATACCCTGTGCTGTCTTAATCGGCTGTCCGCACTTCGGGCAAACATCACCTTCCTCAACAATACGGATATCCGCAATGTGATCAGCCTCAAAATCTCTGCCTAAGTTTACATTCTTATAATGCATATCCGTTTCATTTGCACCGACAACAAAGTTCTTCATAAATGTAACTTCTTTATCAACATATACCGGAATATCCAGACCTATCGGTCCGGCAAAGCCGACCTCAGCGTTTGTAAGTTCTCTTACAATGTGCGGCTCTGCAAGCTCCAAATCATCCGTACAGCCTACGAGATTCTTAAGCTTAACCTCATTAATTTCTCTGTCGCCGCGTACCATTGCCGCGATATATTTATCATCAGCCTTATAAATGATTGTCTTTGCAAAATTATATGATTCCATACCAAGGAAATCCACAAGCTCTTCTATTGTATGAGCCTTTGGAGTGTGTATCTTCTCCATTTCAAAATCACCCTCAATCTGAGGTTTTTCCGATACGATACACTCACACTTTTCATAATTTGCAGCATAACCGCAGGCATCACAGTATGCGATACCATCTTCGCCTACAGGCGATTTTACCATAAATTCCTGGCTGCCGCTTCCGCCCATTGCACCGCTATCCGCATCAACGATTGTGAAATCAAGTCCCAGACGAGTGAAAATACGACAATATGCCTCATACATAGCCTGATATGACTTATCCAGTCCCTCACGGCTTGTATCAAAGCTGTAGGCATCCTTCATTATAAACTCACGGCTTCTCATTACTCCGAATCGCGGTCTTCCCTCATCACGGTACTTTGTCTGAATCTGATACAGCGTCATCGGATATTCCTTGTATGACTTTACATTATCAATTACCGTCTGAGTAAAAAGCTCCTCATGTGTAGGTCCGAGACAGAAATCTCTGTCGTTTCTGTCCTTAAGCTTAAACATTGAAGGGCCAAAAACCTCCCATCTGCCGGACGCCTGATACGCCTCTGCCGGAAGTAACGCTGACATCAGCAGCTCCTGTGCTCCCGCTTTATCCATCTCTTCACGAACAATCGCCTCAATCTTATGAAGGGAGCGAAGTCCAAGCGGAAGATATGAATATATACCTGCTGCAAGCTTGCGAATCATACCTGCTCTGAGCATTAATCTATGGCTTGTAATCTCAGCCTCCGAGGGTACCTCCCTGAGCGTAGGCATGAGTAATTTTGACATTTTCATGTTATATATTTCCTTTCAGTTTTATCAATATTTATCACTCTTAATAAGAGTTCCGATTCCTGTCTTTGTGAAGATTTCAAGAAGCAGACAATGAGGTATCCGTCCGTCAATAATATGCACACCCGTTACACCGGATTCAATAGCATCCATACATCCTTTAACTTTCGGTATCATACCGCCGCTAATGGTTCCGTCGTTTATCATGCTGTTAATTTCCGCTTCAGTTGCCTCATAAACAACATTTCCGTTTTTATCCTTTACTCCCTCGACATCTGTTAAAAGAATAAGCTTTTCCGCCTGAACAGCGGCCGCTACCGCCGAAGCTACACTGTCAGCATTTATATTATAGGTGTTTCCTTCCTCATCCGTACCTATGGGGGCAATTACCGGAATCCACTGGTCATTGCAAAGCAAATCCATCAGGCAGCGTTTTACATACACTACATCGCCCACATAACCCAAATCAAAGTCCTCTCCGTCAACCTGCGTATACTGCTTTTTACACTCGATAAAGCTTCCGTCAATACCGCTGATACCGACTGCTCTTCCTCCCTTTGTATTGAGGAGCGAAACAATTTCCTTGTTTGTTTTACCGATAAGCACCTGCTGTGCAACGCTCATTGTATCCTTATCCGTAATTCTCAAGCCGTTTACAAACTTGCTCTTTATACCACGGTCATTCAGTGCTTTTGAAATATCCGGACCGCCGCCGTGTACAATAATCGGATTAAGACCTATATACTTAAGAAGCGTTATATCTTCCATAACATAGCTCTTAAGTTCATCATTTATCATAGCGTTGCCGCCGTATTTTATTACGACCGTCTTACCCGAAAATTTGCGTATATACGGAAGCGCATCAACCAAAATCTGAGCTTTTCTGATAAGCTGTTCCATAAATTTTTCCTCCCCTATCATAAGTAAAAACCTGCTGTCGCAAGCGCCGTCTTTTCATCAAGAGAAAAAAGAAGATTCATATTCTGAACCGCCTGACCGGCTGCTCCCTTTACTATATTATCAATTGACGAAACCACTACAGCGCGCTGCAAACGCTCATCGGCAACCACGCCAATATCAACAAAGTTTGAACCTGTAATATTCTTTATTTCCGGAAGAATACCCGGATCCATTACTCTTACAAAATATTCATCCTTATAATAATCCTTATAAATCTCCGTCAATTCTTCTGTTGTATACGGCTTATTAAGATTTACATATATAGTTGAAAGTATACCCCTCTTTACCGGAATCAAATGCGGTGTAAATGAAATCATTACATCCTCTCCGGCAATATTTGAAAGCTCCTGCTCAATCTCAGAAGTATGACGGTGTGCAGCAACCTTATATGCCTTTGCTGTTTCCGCGCATTCGCAGAAATGAACCTGCTGTGAAAGACCTCTGCCCGCACCGGTCACACCTGATTTTGCGTCAACAATGATATTTTTTGTGCTGCCTGCCTTTGAAGCAAGGAGCGGTACAGTGCCTAAGATTGAACAAGTTGTATAACAGCCCGGATTTCCGATAAGGCGGGCCGACTTGATTTTTTCACGGTGAAGCTCCGGCAGACCGTAAACAGACTCACGCAGAAGCTCCGGCGAGGAATGCTTCTGACCATACCATTTTTCATACACTTCAACCTTATCATAACGATAATCTCCGCTTAAATCAATTACCTTTACTCCCGTTTCCAACAATGCCGGAATAACATCCTTTGACGCGCCGTGCGGAAGCGCAGTAAATGCAACATCACACTTTGAAACTGCATCCATATCAACAACCGAACACTCTTTTTCAAGAACGTGACGAAAGTTCGGATATACATCGCTGATTTTTTTTCCTGCAAAGCTCTGTGAACCGAGAACCTCAATACTCACCTCCGGATGATTTGAAAGAAGTCGCACAAGCTCTATTCCTGCATATCCTGTTGCACCAAGTACAGCCGCTTTTATCATATTAATACATCTCCTGTAAAAAAAATCTATAATAACTACCTTATTATACCTCATTCAAATTGTTTTGTCAACCTTATTGGTTTTTTTTGTTTAATTATTTTTAGTATTCTTAATTGCCAAAGTAAAATCCGGTTTTCCGGATTAAATACAGCTTAAAAAAAGAATATGTTAAAACAAAGAAAACATATAAATTTACTTGACAATTAAAAAACAATATTATATAATAAACACATAAGGAATAAAATTCCAATAAAATTTATATAATAGGGGAATTTTCATGAATTTTGTACCGATAGCTGCTGCTCTTATTTTGGGTATATGCTCAGCAGAATATATTCCTGTCTTTCCGGCAGTGACTACAGGAATCGTTTTTATTATTTTGAATATTATTCATATTCGGCGCGGCAATGGACACAATCTTGATAACGCGCTTTTTGCTGTTGTTTTTATAGCCGGGATATTTCTTTATCATAACGGCATGAAAATTAATATTGATCATATTGATGATTATGTAACAGTACGCGGAGTGGTAGCGGAGCTTCCATATGAAAGTAACGGTATAAACAGGTATACTGTTTATTGCAGCGAGCTTGAATTTAACGGTGAGGTTACAGAACCGAAGGTGAAGATAGCTGTAAATTCCGATCAAAAATTTAACTTTGGTGATTCGGTCGCAGTGCATGGCAAGCTTACAGAGCTGAGTGATGATGAAAGAAGCTATGGATTTGATACACGCAGAAGTTATGCGTCACGTGGAATCACAGCTCAAATGACTGCTCTTGAAATGAAAGCTGCCGATATTATGTATAAATATCGCTCTGCCGCATATTATTCATGTAATGTGCGTTCTAAAGCAGCGGCACTTATACGCCGCCATTACAGCGGAGATATTGCGGCTGCTATGATTGCGATTTTAACCGGGGATCGTCATCAGTTTTCGGAGGAATATAATGATATTCTTATAAGCACAGCAACGCGCCGTTTATTTTATCCTGCATATGCGCATATTTCGCTGATGCTTTTGATTATAGGCTTATTTACCCATATCATTCCTAAAAGATTCAGAGATGTTTCATTACTATTAGTGCTTCTGGTTTATGGACTGATTAACTCCTCAAACACCGCTTCGGTTAAGGCAGCGGCGGTGTTGTTTATTTTGGTTGCCTCAAAGAAGCTTACAGGCTCCGGAAATCGTATAAATTCTCTTGCGCTTTATGCTGTAATATCACTTTTGTTAAATCCCATGCTTATTTTTTGTTCAGAGTATGTTATTTCTGTTCTGATGACCTTGCTTATAGGGCGTTTTGTACCTATTTTTACACCTAACGGCGGATATAAAAGATCTGTTCTTCGATTTGTAATATGTACAGTTGGCATTATGCCGATTGGAGCTGCGTTGTTCGGTAATTTAGGTCTGTACTCGGCAGCGGCATCACTGATTTTTGTGCCGGTGATAATGCTGATAATATTCCTGTCACCGCTTTTTCTTATTAACTGTTTATTTGCTTCGCCGGAGCCGATAGGGTGGATTATACAAAAACTTGTAATGACATTAATTCACATTCCTATTTTGATTGATAAGCTGCCTTTTTCATCTATCAGTTTTGCACATCCGTCTCTTGCTTTTATCATAAGTTTTTATTCGGCAGCGGCAGCATTGTGGTATCTGAAAAAGAAAAAATCTCAGCAATGCAGACTTCTTGCGGTTGTTTCAGCAGGTTTTGCCGCGGTATGCCTTATATCCGTGTTTTCAAATGCCGACAAGCTGAGATTGGATTTTATTGACGTCGGACAGGGAGATGCAGCGCTTATACACGTCCCATTTTCAGGAAACATTTTGATTGACGGCGGCGGTGCACCCGCATACAGTGAATATAATGTAGGAAAAAACGTATTTGTTCCTTATCTGACAAGTCATGGTGTTGGCATTATACAGGCTGCATTTGTAAGTCATTACCATAAAGACCATGCCGAAGGAATTGTAGAGGCTGTAAAAAGCTTAAAGGTACATAATCTTTTTATGCCGGCTGTTTCATGGGAAGAAGAATTTAAGACAGAGCTTGAACAGGCGGCAAATGAAAATAATACAAAAATATGGTATGTTTCTTCGCCTATGCACATACAGATGGATGAGATTGATATTTTTGTATATCCTCAGGAAAAGGCAGTATATATGTCAGGAAATGAAAATGACAATTCTCTTTTAATGAACATATGCTACGGTGAATTTAATTGTATGTTTACCGGTGATATGAGTGCCAACGCTGAACAGCATATGAATGCGCGCGGGTTTATGAAGGAAGCAGAGATTTTGAAAATTGCTCATCATGGCTCGCTTACATCAACACTGCCCGAAACAGTTGATGCGGTTAATCCTAAGGCAGCCCTAATTGGCTGCGGTGAAGATAATCAATTCGGATTTCCGAAACCGGAGATATTAAGCCGTTTGAAAGGCAGACAGGTATACAGAACAGACACGGACGGAACAATACATATTTTTGCTGATAAATATGCGGATTTTTATATTGTTTCAGATAAATAACTTTAGTCATTAAGTATATTGACTTATACTTGGGTATTGTATTAAAATATATATATCTGATTAAATGGTTTGCGGTGCTGCACGTAAGGCGTAGGAAGGGAGAAAAAATGGCTGATTTGTTTGATTACTTATCATGGCGCGGAGATTTATCGGAGGAGATCTGCGGTTTCAATGAGGTTGATTATATGATACTGTCGCGTTTTTCGTACCTGCCGTTTGAGTATGTCATGGAGCAGAATGATATGAATGGAGCCTCTGCGGCAAAGCTTTGCCGAGGCTTAAGAGAAGTGCCGTGCATTAATGATAAAATAATTTTTAAGGATGATGCAAGACTTATTACTGCTGTTATAGATTCAACGCGTTTTGGAAGCTTAAGAGCGTTTGGTTATGTAAATCAAATTGATAATGAAAGTCAGACTCAGTTTTCGGCAATAACTATAGAGATAGCAAAGGATAAGTATTATATTTGCTTCAGAGGGACAGATAATACTCTTATTGGATGGAAAGAAGATTTCAATATGGCAATAATATATCCTGTTCCGGCACAGAAGCTTGCGCTGAACTATCTTGAAAATATGGCTGCAAAGCTTTCCGGAGAGTTTATAGTCGGCGGACATTCAAAAGGCGGAAACCTTGCGGTTTATTCCTCTGCCTGCGTACCTGCTCAAATTCAAAAGAAAATCAGAGCGGTATATAATTTTGACGGACCCGGTTTTAATGATAAATTTCTGCACTTGGAAGGCTTCGGCAGAATATGGAATAGAATTTTTACCTATGTTCCGCAGTCGTCAGTTATTGGTATGCTTTTTGGACACGATGAAAGCTATATAACAGTCGAAAGCTCACAGTACGGAGGCTTGCTCCAGCACGATACTTATTCGTGGAAAATAGTGCGCCACAAATTTATACAGCTGGAAACAGTTGATAAAAGCTGTAAAGTTATAGATTATGCAGTTAAGGAATGGATAGACAATATGAATTTTGCTCAGCGCGAGCAGTTTGTAGAAACTATTTTTATGATTTTGTCAGAAACGAATGCACATACATTTAAAGAAATGGGGGAAAACTGGCTTGCAAGTGCCGGAGCAATGCTTAAGTCAGTGAAAAATCTTGACGATGATACCAGAAAAGCGGTATCGGGAACATTGAGAGCGCTTGTAAAAAGCGCAATAAAAGCAATAAGCAAAAAGGGAGAAAAATAATGGGTAAATTTAACGGAAAACTGCTTGTTTCAGATATGGATGCAACGCTTTTGAACAGTAAGAAGATGGTTTCAAGTGCGAATAGGGCGGCTATAGAATATTTCATATCAGAGGGAGGACATTTTACTGTAGCATCTGGACGAATGGTTCCGGCTGTCAGCGCATATTTTAATCAAATGACGATAAATGCTCCTGCAATATTGCATAACGGAGCAAAGCTGTATGATTATGACACAAATAAGGTAGTATGCGAGAGATACATCGAGGAAGAACGCAAGGCGGCAATAAAAAGAGTATACGACACTCATCCGGAGTTGGGGCTGGAGGTTTATGCTGATGAGCTTGTATATGTGTATAGAGAATGCTTTGAAACGGAGCGTTTCAAAACCAGGTCATATAAAGTTATATATGAGCTTCCGGACAGAATATGGGAACGGAAATGGACAAAGGTACTTATCATAGGTCATAAAAACCAGCTTGATGAATTTGAGCCAATATACCGCCGTGATTATGATAAAGGCTACAGCGTACGCAGCGGCGACCATTTTCTTGATATAGTGGCAACAGGGGCGTCAAAGGGAAACGGACTTGCGGATCTTGCGGATATGCTTAAGATAGATATGAAAAACGTATATGCAGTAGGAGATAATATGAATGATATCGATATGCTGCAAGCAGCGGGACATTCCTTTGCGGTTGCAAATGCGGAGCAGAAGGTAAAGGATATTTCCGATAAAGTGATTCCGTCATGCGATGATGATCCGATTGCTTATATTATAGATAGTATCTGAAAATATAATATGCTTCAGATTCGGAAACATTACCGGATATATCTTTGTATGTCTGAGGCTATGCGCTGAACATTATTATTGCGCATATAGATATTCAAAAAAGGTCTGAGGATCTATATAGATTACTCAAACCTTTTTTAATATAGATTCAAACAATGATCGATCAAATATGAATGTTATATTATGTAATAACACATATTATTTTATTATGAAAAGTTATGCAATTATTTAAATAAGTTCTCCTATTCTGCCGCACATATCAGAAAGAGCTGCACCCTGAGCTATACATTCACCATGTTCACGTACATACTCATACGCCATTCCACGTTTTATTTCCGATGCAAATTCCATAAGTATTGCCAAATCATCAAGGACATTTGTTATAACAGGCACAAGTACCATATATTTGCCGTCAAGTTTGTACAGTTCAGAAATTTCTGTTGTCCGTACACTCAGTCGGCGCATTGCATGACACATATCATCAAAGCTGCCAAATACGAAGGTCTGCAACAGTTCCCTGCTTTTTCCCTTGACTGCCTTTACACTGCGTATTTTTCTGTGTTTTCTGTGTGTTCCGGTTTTCCGGAATTCATTGGGAAGATGAATTATTCCGCCGGAAATCACTCCATCCTGTCCGAAATGTTCTTTATCGCTCATACCTTCGCCAAGTTTTTTTAGCATACGCGCGATATCACGAAGCTCTTTATCGCTGCCAAGCTCGGTTATACCGGGTCCTTTGCTCAGGATGATACTCATGCCTTCACTGTCCGGAGACGCCTCCATTGTCATGCTGCCGCTAAACGGCTCAAAATCTGTTTTTTCGTGAATTTCACGAAGTACTTTAACTATCAAAGCATTTAACGCCTTACCATCGGAAAAAAACATCTCAGGGTTCACATTCATTTCCCTCAGCTCGTCATGTGAAATTTTCACCCTAAACTTATCAGAGCTTACTCGTTCAATTTTCATATACCTTCATGAACTCCTTTCAATATCAATATTTATATTATACTATATTTTTCGCCGTTTGTACAGTGATTTTTAAGATTTATTTTTTCCGATTTTGCTAAATCATCCTAAATGCCATAAATTATGTAATTTTTTCTTTAATTTATCGGTATTAAAATTATTGGCGGTGTATGGAGATGACTTCGCGGTGAAAGTCATCTATATACTGTCATCAGTAATATATTGGAAAATATTAATAGTTGATGGATGTCTTGGAGGATTATGCATAAAGAAAATTTTTATTAAAAGCAGACAGATACTGAAACAACGGTATACTATAACATAAATTAGAAAATCAATGTATAAATTGTATGTTAGGTAATGCGAACAGCAGGCGATTAGAATGATCGCCTGCCGCTGCGATTTATATAATTATTAATTCCTTCGGAGAATGTGTAAGATTCTGTATTCCGTTTTCTGTAACAGCGACTAAATCTTCTATTCTTACTCCGCCGAAACCGTCAATATATATTCCCGGCTCAACAGTTATAACATGACCCGGCTTTATAATATCTTTGCTCTTGCTTGAAAATACAGGTGTTTCGTGTATTTCTATTCCAACGCTGTGACCGAGCGCGTGTCCGAAATTCTCTCCGTAACCGGCAGCCTTTATTACGTTTCTCGCCGCCGTATCAATCTCGCTGCACATTTTTCCGGGAAAAATCATATCAAGCGCAGTTTGCTGAGCCTTCAAAACAATGTCATAAATTTCACGCTGCTTATCGTTCACGCTTCCGACTGCAACTGTTCTTGTCATGTCTGAGCAATACCCTTCATATACACAGCCGAAATCAAGCGTAAGTAAATCGCCCTTTTCAATTATCTTTCCGCTTGCTATACCGTGAGGCATTGCACCTCTTACCCCGGATGCTGCGATTGTTTCAAACGACAGCGCCGACGCACTCTGCTTCTTCATAAAAAATTCAAGCTCCAGTGCAATCTCACGTTCAGTAATACCCGGTCTTATTTTATCCAGAATATAAGAAAATGCTTCATCACCAATTCTCTCCGCTTCAGCTATATGCCTTATCTCATATTTATCCTTGATCTGCCGCAGACCCTCAATCCTTTTCTGCATAGGAATAAGCGTTCTGTCATTTGTCATTGAATACTGCCAATTCCTATGCTGTTTTACAGAAATATAGTTTTCCTCAAATCCGATATATCTTGATGAAATCCTTTTAAATATATTTTTGAAGCCTTCCTTTGAATCCACTATCTCATAATCCGGCGCCTGTTCTCTTGCCTGAATTGTATATCTTGAATCTGTAACAAGCAGCTTCTTATCATGAGAAATCAGCAGATATGCATCCTCCGAGGTAAAGCCGCTGTAATAAAAGATATTGGGATAGCTAGAAATTATAACTGCCTCATTATCATCCAAAAGTTCTCTTAATCTGTCAGTTCTTGATAACATCTGCAAGCGCCTCCAATGCAAGAATGTATCCTTTAAAACCCAGACCGCAAATCTGACCGATGCACTCAGGGACCGTTACCGAATGATGCCGAAATTCTTCTCTCTTATGGATATTTGAAATATGCACCTCAATTGCCGGGAGCTTTACCGAGCCTAAAGCGTCACGAATAGCATACGAGTAATGGGTGAATGCGCCCGGATTTATTATTATTCCGTCATATACTCCCAATGCCTGTTGAATTTTTTCACAAATTGCTCCTTCGTAATTGCTTTGGAAAAAATCAACCTCAATATTAAGCTCATTAGCCTTATCTTCTATGCAGTTTTTTAAATCAGAAAGCGTACTCTTTCCGTAAATTCCCGGCTCTCTGATTCCAAGCATATTCAAATTAACTCCATTTATTACCAAAACCTTCACAGTTTTGCCACCTCCTTCATAAGTTCTTCTACCGCAATTTCCTCCGGCACCTTCCTTAATATCTTTCCCTTACTGAATAAAAGGCACTCGCCCTTGCCTCCGGCAAGACCTATATCAGCATCTCTTGCTTCACCGGGACCGTTTACTGCGCAGCCCATTACGGCTATCTTTACATTCTTATCAAGCCTTGCAATGCGCTTTTCCACCTCTTCTGCAATCCTTATAAGGTCAATCTGCGTTCTGCCGCAGGTAGGACATGACACAAATTCAACTCCTGATTTTCTCAGTTCAAGTATCTTTAAAATATCATATGCGGCATAGACCTCCTCAACAGGGTCGGCGCTCAGCGAAACCCGCATTGTCGAGCCTATTCCTTCTGCAAGCAGCGCACCGATTCCGACAGCTGACTTTATCGTTCCGCTTCTTAATGTTCCGGCTTCCGTTACTCCAATATGAAGTGGAATGTCTGAAATTGCATTAAATTTCCGATAGGCTTCCAGCATTTTCGGTACATTGGAAACCTTGATTGAAACAACAACGTCATTGAAATTCAGCTCATCAAGAATTGCAACATGGCCCAAAGCGCTTTCAACCAGAGCGTCGGCTGTTGCGCCTCCGTATTTTTCAACCAGGTTCTTTTCAAGAGAGCCGCCGTTTACTCCTATACGAATCGGAATACCCTTATCCTTAGCCATATCAACAACAGCCTTTACTCTGTCACGGCTTCCGATATTTCCGGGATTGATTCTTACCTTATCAGCGCCGTTTTTCATACATTCAAGCGCAAGCTTATAGTCAAAATGAATATCCACTACGAGAGGGATATGAATTTGTTCTTTAATTCTTTTTACTGCTTCCGCAGCCTCCATATCCGGAACAGCTACTCGGATTATTTCGCAGCCGGCATCTTCAAGCTTTAAAATCTGATTAACAGTCGCTTCTGCGTTTCTCGTATCGGTGTTACACATGGATTGTACAGCGACAGGATAATCACCGCCTATTTTCACACCGCCTATGTTTACTACACGTTTCATCGAATTACCTCTTTATTATTTTCCAATCAACCTCATTATATCATTAAATGATACAAAAATAATCAATGCAAATAGAAGCAGCATACCTATCGCATGAACCATACCTTCCTTTTCCGGCGGAATAGGTTTTCTTCTTATAAGCTCAATTATCATAAAGAAGAATCTTCCTCCGTCAAGCGCCGGAATTGGCAGCAGGTTAAATATACCCAGATTTATAGTAAGCAGTGCAACCAGATTCAGTACATTAAGCGCCGCGTATGGTCCTGAATTGACCTCATCGTTTACCTCTCTGACAATTCCTACCGGACCGGACATCTGATCCATACCTACTTTTCCGGTTATCATCTGCCACAATGAGCTGTAAACCAGTTTTACAACAAACTTTGTTTCATCCCAGGCTATTCCCCAGACATTTCCGAAGGTTACCTCCTGCTGCCGGGGACGGAAGCCTATCAGATATTTTGTAATAGTGTTTGTTTTGCCGATAAGCTCATCATTTCTCGGAATATTTTCGCTGTAATCGTAATGGATAACCTTATCATGACCATTTATAGACTCCGCAACATCAATGCCGTTTTCGGTATAGCTTTCTACAATTATATCCTCTGTTGGTTTAATATTGAATTTAAGTTTTTCTCCGTTTCTCTTTACGGTTATTTCCGCCTCGGTATCCTTTGTAAAATCCTGAGTGTAGAGCGCTATATCATTGTAAAAATCTATTTTGTGACCATTTATATCGATAATCTCATCTCCGGGCATGATTCCGGCGTCTTCAATATAACTGTGCTCAACTACTTCCGAAACAACATTTGTGCTGACCGGTGAAATCATCGGCACTATAATCAGAAAAAGAATAAAACCAAGAAGTATATTCGCCAGACCTCCGGCAACGACAACCAGCATTCTTTTCCATACAGCCTGCTTATAAAATGCGCCGGGGTGTTCGCTCTCGCCCTCCTCGCCGTCGAAGCGGCAGAAACCGCCTACCGGTATCATCCTGAACGAGTATTTTATTTCAGAATTTTTACTTTGCCACAGCTTCGGTCCGAAGCCTATCGAATATTCAAGAATATGAAATTTCAGTAAACGTCCCACAATATAGTGTCCGAATTCATGCAGGGACACCATTACCAGGAACATAAGTATTGTTACTATAGCTGTTACCATATAACCTCCAAAATCAAATATGAGTTCTTATTTCCGCATCTGCCGAAAGAATTTCATCCACAGTCGGATTCGGAACATTTTTAAATTTATTCATTTCTTCGGCAATAAAGTCAGTAATTCCGAGATAGCTGAGCTTACCTTTCATAAACTTTTCGACAGCAACCTCATCGGCGCTGTTAAATATTGTTGGAAGAAGTCCTCCTTCTCTGCCTGCATGCTTCGCAAGCTCCAAAGCATAAAAAGTATCCGTATCCGGTTCCTCGAATGTGAGAGAACCGTATTGTATCAAATCAAGCTCATTATCTCGCATCGGAAGTCTGTCCGGATAGGTCAGAGCATATTGAATCGGCAAACGCATATCAGGCGCACCAAGCTGCGCTATCACAGCATTATCCACGAATTCAACTGCACTGTGCAATACACTCTGGCGATGAACGACCACCTTAATACGGTCAACCTCCACACCGAAAAGCCATTTTGCCTCTATTACCTCAAGTCCCTTATTAACAAGGGTTGATGAATCTATTGTTACCTTTGCACCCATATCCCAGTTAGGATTTTTGAGAGCCTTCTCCGGTGTTATATCAATTAAATCAGCACGTTTCTTTCCGACAAAGGCTCCTCCGGATGCGGTTAATATAATTCGCTTTATCTCCTTGTTTCTTCCTGCCAGCGACTGAAAGATTGCGCTGTGCTCGCTGTCAACGGGCAGCAGCTTCACGCCGTATTCCTTTGCCAGCCGCGTAACAATGTGACCGCCGGTTACGAGCGTTTCTTTATTTGCAAGAGCTATGTTTTTGCCTGCCCTTATAGCTTCAATTGTAGGACGCAGTCCGCTTATTCCGACAACCGCGGTCACAACCGTATCCGCGCCGGGGATTGTCGCAGCCGCAATAAGGCTTTCTCTGCCGCCAAGTACCTTTACTCTTGTATCAGAAAGCTTTATTCTAAGTTCATTCGCTTTTTTCTCATCCATAACGCACACAAGCTCAGGAGAGAATTCTCTTGCCTGAGCCTCTAACAGCTTTATATTCGAATTCGCAGTTATTGCCGCAACCTTTATCTGTGGATATTCGCGTACAACCTCTAAGGTCTGTGTACCGATTGAACCTGTTGAGCCTAAAATTGAGATTTTATTTACCATTTGTATCCCTCATTTACAATTCTGTTTCTATAGCAGCTCTGATACTATATAATATACTAACGGTGCAATTAATATTACACTGTCGAAACGATCCATAAAGCCGCCGTGACCGGGAAATATTTTCCCATAATCCTTTACACCGCAGTCTCTCTTAATAGCAGAGGCAACCAAATCACCCAGCTGCGATACAACCGAGGCTGTAATTCCTATTGCTCCAATCTTCACATATCCGGAAAATCCGGAAAGTGATGCAACAGTTCCGCCAAGCATGGTTGTCAAAAACAGCAATACTTGACAGCATAGCATTGCCGAAATGATTCCGCCTACAGAGCCTTCAACTGTCTTTTTGGGACTTACCCGCGGAATAAGCTTATGTTTTCCCAAAAAAGACCCGGCAAAAAATGCGCCGGTATCAGAACCCCATGCGCTTAAAAACACAATAAGCATTGCCGGAATCCCGTATTCCAGTCTGAGATTTACAATAAAAGGCATAAAAGCTGACACATAAAGCGTCATAAGACCTGTCCCGAACACCTCTTTAAAATCAATTTTTCCATGAAGAATAACCGTTAAAATCATAAATAAGCCTATTGCAAGCATAATAAGCATTACGGCATATGAAGGTGCCGCAATCATACCCATTAATATCAGTGCACCGCTTATGTATGAAAATATACGTAAAGTGTTCGATTTTGTAATGACCTGATTACATTCATAGAGCATTGCAAGCGCAACAATTGCAAGCGCAAATTCAAATATAATCGGGTCGCAGATTATTACCGCAATAAATACTGCAATTGCAACTATAGATGTAATTATTCTTGTCAACATATCATCCACCTCTTTATTCAGAAGTTATATTCCGCCGAAACGCCGTCCTCTGTTTTGGAAATCAATTATAGCTTTCCTTAAATCAGCAGGCTTAAAGTCCGGCCACAGCTTATCAGTGAACCACATTTCAGCATAACTTACTTGCCAGAGCATAAAATTCGAAAGTCTCATTTCGCCGCTTGTACGTATCAGCAGATCAACATCAGGCTGATTGGCAGTGTAGAGTCCGTTTCCTATATCCTCTGCGGTTATATCCTCAATATTCTTTTCTCCGTTCTTAACCTTCTCTGCAATCTGCCTTGCCGCATTTACAAGTTCTTCTCTTCCGCCGTAGTTCACAGCTATATTCATTATTATACCGGTATTATTCTTTGTAAAATTCTCGGTTTTTATTATTTGACGCTGCATTTCCTCTGAAAGCTCCTTGCGTGAGCCTATCGCCCGAATTACGACATTTTCACCCGCAAGAGTTTTCTCCGCATTTACAAGATAATCCATAAGCAGTCCCATGAGGTAGTCTACCTCTTCCTTCGGGCGCGACCAGTTCTCTGTTGAAAAGGCATACACGGTTGCATATTTAACGCCCATGTTATTCGCTTCTGTAATTATCTTCTTTAATGATTCGGCGCCCGCCTTATGACCTGCGCTCCTAGGAAGACCTCTTTTCTTTGCCCAGCGGCCGTTTCCGTCCATTATGAAGCCTATGTGCTGAGGAAGATTGTTCAAATCCACTTCTCGCTTTTCAATCTTCTTTCTGCCAAATAATCCTGCCATTTATTCCCTCCGTCAAATTGCTTACGGCGCCCAAAAAACTCATGAATATAAGGAGTTTTCAAAGAGCGTCTTATAAAAGAGGGCGGAGTTTGAAGCCTCCGCCCTTCTGTATGGCTTCCTTAAGTCATTTATAGTTTAAGCCAAATACTTTTTGTCAACTGTAAAGCTTTAACAAAAATGTTTCTTAAACTGCAAGAATTTCCTTTTCTTTAGCAGCAGAGATTGTGTCTACTTTCTTGACATATTCATCTGTAAGCTTCTGGATATCCTTTTCAATTCCCTTAAGGTCATCTTCTGTAATTTCGCCGTTCTTTTTCTGAACCTTATAGCGATCCATTGCATCTCGTCTTGCGTTGCGGACCTGAACCTTTGCCTCCTCGGTATACTTCTTAACAAGCTTTACGAGTTCCTTTCTTCTTTCCTCTGTGAGAGGCGGGAAAGTAAGGCGTATAACCTTTCCGTCATTCTGAGGGGCAATACCTAAATCAGATTTATTGATTGCCTTTTCAATTTCCTTTAAAACGCTGCCGTCATACGGCTGAATTACGAGAAGCTTCGGTTCCGGTCTTGATATTGATGCAAGCTGATTTATCGGCATCTGAGCACCGTAATACTCTACATAGATTTTATCAAGAACAGAAGCATTTGCACTGCCGGCACGAATAGTCTTTAATTCTGACTCATACCCTCCGATTCTCTTTTCCATTTTTGATTCAACTTCGGGATATTTACCCATTTCTTTTGTCCTCCTTTATATTTATTTATTTTCCGTCCTTATTAACAAGTGTTCCTATTTTGTCGCCCTTGCAGGCTCTTACAATGTTTTCCGGATCATTTAAGCCGAATACAAGTATCGGCATATTATTATCACGGCAAAGCGATGCTGCCGTTGAATCCATAACACCAAGGTTTTTTGACAGTATGTCGCTGAATGAAAGCTTATCATACTTCTTAGCATCCGGATTAATGTTAGGATCGCTGTCATAAACAGCGTCAACCTTTTTGGCAAGAAGAATTACATCAACCTCCATTTCCACAGCGCGGAGCGCCGCAGCCGTATCGGTTGACATAAACGGATTTCCTGTACCGCAGCCAAAAATTACTACTCTGCCCTTATCAAGATGTCTTTCCGCCTTACCTCTGATATACGGTTCAGCAACCTGACGCATTTCAATCGCAGTCTGTACACGAGTAGGAACACCGTCAGCCTCTAACGCTGAACACAAACCGAGTGAGTTTATTGCAGTTGCAAGCATTCCCATATGGTCAGCCCTTGTTCTGTCCATATTCTCGCTGCTTCTGCCGCGCCAGATATTTCCGCCGCCGACAACAATCGAAACCTGAACACCCATATCAACAATCTTCTTTATATTATGAGAAATATTCGCAATAGTTTTTTCATCAAGTCCGAAACCGTTTGGTCCTGCAAGAGCTTCTCCGCTTACCTTAAGAAGTACTCTCTTGTATTTTGCTCTCATAGCCATGCCCTCCTGAATGTGCATTGTCACACTTTTCTAATTTTCTATATCCCATTATACTATACATTAGTAATTTTGTCAAGATTTTTATAGATTTTTCAGAAATTATAAATTGCAATATAAAATGTCCACAAATATTAAGTAAATTTTTTCAAAATAATACTTGCAATAATCAATTCTATTTGTTATAATAGAAATATATTATATTTCTTTAAGGAGGATATTATAATGATAAATATTCCAAAAGTTAAAATCGGTATTGTTGCCGTAAGCCGTGACTGTTTCCCGGAATCGCTTTCAGTTAACAGAAGAAAGGCTCTCGTAGCTGCATATGCCGCTAAGTATGACGCAGCTGACATTTATGAATGTCCGATTTGCATCGTTGAAAGTGAAATACATATGGAGCAGGCTCTTGCTGACATTAAGGCGGCAGGCTGTAATGCACTTTGCGTATACTTAGGCAATTTCGGTCCGGAGATTTCCGAGACAATGCTTGCTCAGAAATTTGACGGTCCTAAGATGTTTGTTGCCGCTGCTGAAGAGAATATCGGCTGCTTATCAGATGACAGAGGCGATGCTTACTGCGGTATGCTCAATGCAAGCTACAACTTGAAGCTCCGCGGCACAAGGGCTTATATCCCGGAGTATCCGGTTGGAACAGCTGAGGAATGCGCTGATATGATTCACGAATTTGTTCCGATTGCAAGAGCTATCGATGGATTAAGCAACTTAAAGATTATTTCATTCGGTCCGAGACCGTTAAACTTCCTTGCTTGTAACGCTCCTATTGCTCAGCTGTACAAGTTAGGCGTTGAAATTGAAGAAAACTCAGAGCTTGACTTATTTGAAGCATTCAATAATCACGCAAACGACGAAAGAATTCCGGCTGTTGTGGCAGATATGGAAAAGGAGCTTGCAGGCGGCAATATGAAGCCTGAGGTTCTTCCGAAGCTTGCTCAGTATGAGCTGACATTGCTCGACTGGGTTGAAGCTCACAAGGGTTCAAGAAAGTATGTTGCAATTGCAGGTAAGTGCTGGCCGGCTTTCCAGACACAGTTCGGCTTTGTTCCATGCTATGTAAACAGCCGTCTTACAGGCAAGGGTATCCCGGTATCCTGCGAAGTTGATATTTACGGCTGCTTAAGCGAGTACATCGGTATCTGTGTAAGTGACGATACTGTTACTCTGCTTGATATTAACAACTCAGTTCCTGCTGATATGTATAAGTCCGATATTGAAGGCAAGTTCAATTATACTCACAAGGATACATTCATGGGCTTCCACTGCGGTAACACCTGCTCATCAAAGCTTGCTGCATGCTCAATGAAGTATCAGAAGATTATGGCAAGAAGTCTTCCCGTTGAGGTTACTAACGGTACATTAGAGGGCGACATTGTACCGGGCGACATCACATTCTTCCGTCTTCAGAGCACAGCTGACTGCAAGCTCAGAGGCTACATCGCAAACGGCGAGGTTCTTCCGGTTGCTACACGTTCCTTCGGTTCAATCGGCGTATTTGCTATTCCTGAGATGGGACGTTTCTACCGCCACGTACTTATCGAAAAGAACTTCCCGCACCACGGCGCAGTTGCTTTCGGTCATCATGGCAAGGCTTTATATGAAGTATTTAAGTATATCGGTGTTCCGGTTGATGAGATTGGCTACAACCAGCCGAAATCAGCAAGATACCCGACAGAAAATCCGTGGGGTTAATTAACACTAAGTAAATAGTCTATAAAGACACCGTAAAAAATTACGGTGTCTTTGTATTTTTTTACAAAAATTATGCAGATTTCTATTTACATATTGCTTTAAAGCTCAAATTATAGTATAATTATACATATGCTGTAAAGCATCAAGTTTACAGGGAAGGATGATTATTTTATGAATTATTCAGAAATGACAAAGGAGCAGCTTAAGGCTCTTCATTATGAAGTTTACAAAAAGTACGAGGAATTAAAGGGCATGGGACTTAATCTCAACATGGCACGCGGCAAGCCCGGCACAGACCAGCTTGAGCTTTCTATGGGAATGCTTAATGCCGTTACCCCTGAAGATATGATGAAGGGCAAAGACGAGATGGATTTCCGCAATTACGGTGTGCTTACAGGTATTCAGGAATGCAAGGAACTGCTTGCTCCGATGATTGAAAGCCCTGCTGAAAATATCATCGTGTACGGCAACTCAAGTCTTAATATCATGTATGACACCATATCCCGCTCGTATACTCACGGCGTTATGGGTTCAACACCATGGTGCAAGCTTGACAAGGTAAAGTTTCTCTGTCCTGTTCCCGGATATGACAGACATTTTGCTGTTACTGAATTTTTCGGAATTGAGTTAATCAATATTCCTACAGACAATAACGGTCCCGATATGGATATGGTTGAAGAATATGTAAACAACGATGCTGCTGTTAAGGGCATCTGGTGTGTACCTAAATACTCAAATCCTACAGGCATTTCTTATTCAGATGAGGTTATTAAGCGCTTTGCATCGTTAAAGCCGGCTGCTGAAGATTTCAGAATTTTTTGGGATAATGCTTACTGTATTCACGATTTGTTTGATGATGATTTTGCAGTGATTCTGGATATTGCCGAAGAATGCGAGAAGGCAGGCAATCCTGACATGTACTATAAGTTTGCGTCAACCTCGAAAGTTACTTTTCCGGGCAGCGGCGTTGCTTGTATCGCTGCATCAAAGGCTAACATTGATTGGATTACCCGTCAAATGACCATTCAGACTATTGGTCATGATAAGATTAATATGCTGCGCCACGTTAAGTTCTTCGGCAGCTTTGACGGTATGAAGGCTCATATGAAGAAACATGCAGCATTGCTCCGCCCTAAGTTTGCTGCTGTGCTTAATTCTCTTGAATCAGAGCTTGGTCCAACAGGCATCGCTTCATGGACAAACCCGAAAGGCGGCTACTTCATCAGCCTTGATGTAATGGAAGGCTGCGCAAAAAGAGTTGTTTCACTTTGCAAAGAAGCAGGTGTTGTAATGACAAGCGCCGGAGCAACCTATCCCTACGGAAACGACCCGAAGGATTCAAACATCCGAATCGCTCCGACTCTTCCTTCTCCGGCTGAGCTTGAGAAGGCATGCGAAGTTCTTGTTACAAGCGTTAAGCTTGCAGCACTCGAAAAGCTTATTTAAGGAACCACTGATTAATTAACGCCTAACGGCTTAGCACGCATTGAACT
>JAUNPN010000045.1:0-22442 GCA_030536655.1 bacterium
TAATATCAATAAAAGATAGGGATTACATACGCAAAATAAAATAGTTTTGCGTAAATTTAAACATAAAAATAGGCTGACGCATGGTAATTGATACCATGTATTATTTGCTTATTTCATCATTATTAATATTACATATTAACAATTGTATAAAATCCCCTTAAAGCAGATTGAAAAAGTCTGTTTTAAGAGGATTATTCATGCTTATCAAAACCTTCCCTTTTGTACCGCACCACCTCTACTACTGCGTGAGGCATATTTGTCTTTTTCCAAAGCTGCGGGTCAAACGCATCCTCCTTATATTTGCTTGCAAATATTTTAGCATTGCCCTCTGAACCAAACAGAATAACCTTCTTATTAAAGCAGCTTAATCCCTCAACAACCGCAGGTCGACCGACTCCGGTAAATACCGCGGATTTTTGTTATACTAAGAGCATACCCGCAATTAAAGAAGGGCATATTGCGAAGTCGGATTTTTCGCCGGATTTTTAGAGCAATATGGCGGAAAATCAAGAAGCTTTTATTCTTCCTCTTTAAATCCCTTGCTGTACCTTGTAATAATTTTACACCCCTTAAATTCCTAAAAACAGCGCCCAAAACATCAAAATTTTGTGGAAATTGTTATCGGTTTGCTATTGAATATTTTTCAAAAATGTAGTATAATATTAATGTAAAAAGATACCGTAGCAGAGCTGCGGTACATAAAACTGATTTCAGGAGGATTTATACCAATGGCTAAGGATAAGGTTGTATTAGCATATTCCGGCGGTCTTGATACTTCAATCATCATCAGCTGGTTAAAGGAAAACTATGACTATGACGTAGTCTGCGTATGCGGCGATGTTGGTCAGGGCAAGGAAACCGATGGACTTGAGGAAAGAGCAAAGCGTTCAGGCGCTTTGAAGTGCTACATTGCAGATTTGCGCGATGAGTACGTTAAGGACTATATTTTTCCAACATTAAAGTCAGGAGCAATGTATGAGGGCAAGTATCTTTTAGGCACTTCACACGCTCGTCCGATTATTGCAAAGAAGCTTGTTGAGATTGCTCACAAGGAGGGTGCTGTTGCTATTTGCCACGGCGCTACCGGCAAGGGTAATGATCAGGTTCGTTTTGAGCTGGGCATAAAGGCTCTTGACCCTACATTAAAAATTATTGCTCCGTGGAGAATCTGGGACATCAAGTCACGCGAGGACGCAGTTGACTATGCTGAGGCTCACGGCATTGAGGTTCCGGTAACAAAGAAGGATTTATACTCCCGCGACCGCAACATTTGGCATATCAGCCATGAGGGAATGGATCTTGAAGATCCGTGGAATGAGCCGCAGCTTGACAGTCTTTTAAAGCTCAGCGTATCACCGGAACAAGCTCCGGATAAGCCGACATATGTTACAATCGGTTTTGAATCAGGCGAGCCGGTTTCGATTGACGGCGTTAAGATGGAGCCAAGACCTCTCGTTGAAAAGCTGAATGAGCTTGGCGGCGCAAACGGTGTTGGTATAGCTGACATTTGCGAGGACAGACTCGTTGGCATGAAGAGCCGCGGCGTATATGAAACACCGGGCGGTACTATTCTTTACACAGCAATTCAGGAATTAGAGTATCTCTGCTTAGACCGCGATACTCAGGCTTTCAAGCGCATGAGTCAGACTCAGTTCTCACAGCTTGTATATGACGGCAAGTGGTTCACACCGCTCCGTGAAGCTATGAGCGCTATGTATGATGAAATGGACAAATATGTTACAGGCGAAGTAAGAGTTAAGCTTTATAAAGGTTCATGCACACCGGCAGGAGCAAAATCACCGTATTCATTATATAATGAAACAATTGCTTCCTTCGGCGACTCAAAGGAGCTTTACAGCCACAAGGATTCGGAAGGCTTCATCAACCTCTTCGGCTTACCTCTCAAGGTTCGCGCTATGATGAAAAAGTCAAACTGCATTGAAGACTAATTAAAAATAGACGAGGTGCGTCAAAGCTTTGATGCACCTCGTTTGTTATATTATATCTCCTCTATAATCGGCAAAATCATTGGGTTTCGCTTAGTCTGCTCAAATATATATCTTGCAACAGCTGATTTTAACGCGCTCTTCATCGTTGACCAATCCATGTTTCTCTTACTCAGACATTCTTCCATACTTTCCTCTGCAATATATCTAACACCTTCAATAAGATTTTCAGCCTCACGAACATAAACAAATCCTCTTGAAATTACATCCGGACGCGAAATCATCGTCCTCGTATCATGACCTATAGTAACAACAACTATAATAAGACCATCCTGAGAAAGATGCTTTCTGTCACGAAGAACAATATTCCCCACATCACCAACGCCAAGACCGTCAACAAGTATCTTTCCTGCCTGAACTGTTCCCGAAATCCTTGCTCTTTCACTGTCCAGCTCCAGCACAGAACCGTTAGATAATACAAAGCTGTTTTTCGCCGGAATACCTACCTTCTCCGCAAGCTCCTTATGCAGTACCAAATGACGATGCTCGCCGTGAACCGGAATGAAGAATTTCGGCTTTACCAGTGCCAGTATAAGCTTAAGCTCCTCCTGACAGGCATGACCCGAAACATGAACCTCCGCAAGCGACTTGTAAATAACCTCGGCGCCTATCTTGAACAGCTCATTTATGACTGCGGAAACACTCTTTTCATTTCCCGGAATCGGAGTTGCACTCAGAATAATCAAATCATTTTCGGTAATTTCTACCTTTCTGTGATCTGAAAATGCCATTCTCGTAAGAGCGCTCATAGGCTCTCCCTGTGAACCCGTTGTAATAATAACTACCTGATTTGGTCTGTACTTCTTAATACTGTCTATATTTATGAGTACACCCTCAGGCACCTTCATATATCCCAGGAGAATTGAAATTTCAACTATATTTTCCATGCTACGTCCGCTTACGGCAACCTTTCTGCCGTTCTTTGCCGCTGCATCAATAATCTGCTGTACACGATGTACATTGGATGCAAAAGTTGCAATGATAATCCGCTTATTACAGTTTGAGAATATCTGATCAAAAGTTGCGCCTACTGTACTTTCACTCATAGCAAAGCCTTTACGCTCAACATTCGTACTGTCCGACATAAGAGCCAGAACACCCTCTCGTCCCAGCTGACCTAAACGAGCCAAATCTATCATTTCTCCGTTAATCGGAGTGGTATCTATCTTAAAATCTCCGGTATGAATAACCGTTCCAACCGGAGTCTTTATAGCAAGCGCAACAGAATCCGCAATTGAATGGTTTGTTCTGATAAACTCAACGGAAAAATGCTGTCCTACAGACAAAATTGTTCCGGCTTTAACCCTGACAAGTTTTACCTCCGACATCAAATTATGCTCTTTAAGCTTATGCTCAACCAACCCCAGAGTCAAACGAGTACCGTAAACCGGAACATTAATAGACTTAAGAAAATACGGAAGTCCTCCTATATGATCCTCATGACCATGAGTAAGAAAAATACCCTGTATTTTCTGCCAGTTCTTCTCAAGATAGCTTATGTCATTGATCACCATATCAACACCCGGCATATCATCATCCGGAAAAGCCATTCCACAGTCAACCATAATAATTTCATTGCCGTATTCAAAAGCGGTAAGATTTTTTCCTATTTCGTCAAGCCCGCCCAACGGTATAATTTTCAGCTTTTTTGTTTTTGCCATAGTTCCTCCTTTTTATATAAATATCCGCTTTTTCTCCGAACACATTTTGAAAAAGCTTATATATTTTTACTATATAAGTAAAGTCCGTACATTTTATATAATAAATATATCCAGTATATTTATTATACCATAAACATGAACATTTAGTCAATAGAAAATAAAAAAAGTTTGGAAAAAGATAAGCGGCGCATCTCGCCGTCATTCGGGGCTTGAAGTACAGCGTACAACTGCGCCCCTCATAACGGCAATCTGCTTGCTTCTCTTTTCCCAAACGCATTGGTGAAAGGAGTTCGGATTATAAGCAGGTACTGAATCAGCTGTTTTTTTCACGCTGTTTAACGAAATCGTTAAAGCTCACGTTTAAGCGATTCACCGTTTGTCTTAATAACATTTTTATACCAATCAAATGATTTCTTTTTATAACGCTCCAATGTTCCGTTTCCGCTGTCATCCCTGTCAACATAAATGCAGCCATAGCGTTTTCTCATCTCTGCGGTAGACGCACTCACGAGGTCTATGCATCCCCACATTGTATATCCCATGACGGGAATGCCATCGTCTATTGCTTTCTCTACCTCAACAAGATGAGCATTCAGATAATCAATCCTGTAATCATCATTTACAGTTTTCTCTCCGTTTTCTCCCTCTGTCAGAACATCCTCCGCGCCAAGTCCGTTTTCCGCAATAAACAGCGGAAGCGAATACATATCATACAGTTTTGTCAGCGTGTATCTCAGCCCCTTTGCGTCAATCTGCCATCCCCAATCGGTCGATTTAAGATACGGGTTAATAAATCCTTTGCTCAAATTTCCGCCTGTCATTTTTCCGCAGTTGTCCGCGCTCTCGCAAATACTTGAATAATAACTGAAGGAAATAAAATCAACCGTATTTTTCAAAATCTGCTTATCCTCATCGGTAATATCCGCATTTATATTATTCTTTTCAAAAAAGCGCAGCAGATATTTCGGATATTCTCCCCTTGCATGAATATGCGCAAACTGATATGTTTCCCTGTCTCTCTGCATAGCCTTTATCACATCATCAGGTGAAGGCGTCAGCGGATATACCGTCACCCCCAAAATCATGCAGCCTACCATCGCATCGGGAATAATTTCATGACACAGCTTCGTCACGGACGCGCTTGCCACAAGCTGATAATGCATAGCATTGAAAAGCTGTGTTTTTGAAAGCTTTTCCTTATCAGTCAAAATTGCTCCGCACATAAACGGCTCCTTTAATATAGCGTTTATTTCATTAAATGTCAGCCAGTATTTTACTTTATTCTTATACCTCCGGAACACCGTCCCGGCATATCTCTCAAATAATGAAATCATTCTGCGGTCGAGCCAGCCGTTATACTTTTCCCCCAGTGCCAGAGGCATCTCGTAATGCGACAACGTTACCAGCGGCTGTATCCCATATTTTAAACATTCATCAAACAGCTTATCATAAAATTCAAGTCCCTTTTCGTTTGGAAGCTCATCATCACCGTTCGGAAAAATCCTGCTCCACGCAATTGAAGTTCTGAAAACCTTAAATCCCATTTCGGCAAATAATTTAATATCCTCTTTATATCTGTGATAAAAATCAATGCCCTTTAATTTCAAATTATCCTCTGTTGGAGCTTCTGTACGCCGTCCGCGCAGCCCGTGAGGCAAAACATCCTGAACCGACCACCCCTTGCCGTCCTCATTATATGCACCCTCACACTGGTTAGCGGCAACTGCGCCTCCCCATAAAAAATTTTCCGGAAATTTACTTTTCATAACTCATTCACCTTCTCCCCTAAGAACTAAAAACGGCTTTTTCTCTACTGCATTGCTGCCCTTTATATCTATTCCCGAATAATCATTCCAATTTGTAACAACAACCATTGTTGTTGTATCATATCCTTCCTTTTTAATTTTGTCAATATCAAACTCAATAAGCGGCTGACCCATTTTCACTCTGTCACCGCTTTTCACCATAGGTTTAAAATACATTCCGTTCAGCTTTACGGTATCAATTCCTACGTGTATCAGTATTTCGGCGCCCTTGTCGGTTAAAAGGCTTACGGCATGATTTGTTTCAAACATCATTTCTACCCTTGCGTCAGCCGGCGAAATAATCAATCCCGTATCGGGAATAACCGCCGCCCCGTCACCTAAAATTTTTTCTGCAAAGGTTGCGTCAGAAACTTTGTCGATAGAGATTACTCTGCCCTTGACAGGAGCGCATAAAATTTCATCCTTAACCCTTCCTTTCTCTTTAACTTCATTAGAAGTATTTTCCTTTACTTCCTCCGGATCATCAAAACCCAGAATTAAAGCCGCAGCAAAGGATACAATCAAAGCAACAGCGCTTCCGATAACCGCATTCGTAATATTCGTAAAGCCCTCTGTTCCGATATATCCCGGCAATGCAAGAAGTCCCGGCGAGCCCGATGTATATCGTCCAACACCGGTTATTCCCAGATACAAGCCCGATGCAGCTCCGCCGATGCTAACCGCTATCAGAGGTCTTTTCAGTTTTAAATTAACACCGTAAAGCGCCGGCTCCGTAATTCCGCATACTGCCGTTATAGCTGATGAGTATGCTTCCTGACGCAGAATCTTATTTTTCGTTCTAAGCGCAACGGCAAATGCCGCTCCGCCCTGAGCAATATTTGAACCGAGCATACCGGGTCCGACAATTGTGTCAAATCCGGCAGTAGCAATGTTATTTATTCCGATTGGAATAAGTCCGTAATGGGTGCCTGTCATAACCAAGAACGGTGTAACAGCGCCTATAATCAGCGGAACAAGCCAGCTCGCATAATTATTTAAAAATGATATTCCCGCGGCAATTCCATCACCTATAATCGTGCCTAATGGTCCAAGAACAGTAATGGCAATTGTACCAGTTACCACAAGCGTAATCAATGGCTTTGTAAAGAACTTAACCGGCTTTGGTGATATTTTGTCGGCTATAGGTTCAATATAAGACATAATCCACACAGTCAGAATGATTGGAATGACCGATGATGAATAAGTTGCCGGCGTCACAGGAATACCTATAAACCTGACCGTATCTCCCGTTTCTTTTATTCCGTTTATTATGGACACAAAATTCGGATGAAGCAAAATTCCCGCAATCGACATTGCCATGACGGCATTGCAGTTCAGCTTCCGCGCCGCAGAATACGCAATCAGGAACGGAAGAAAATAAAATGCCGCATCAGAAAACACAGACAGGATAGCGTAAGTCTGCGAGGTTTTATCAATCCAGCCGAATGCCGAAAGCAGAGCCATAAATGCTTTTAAAATACCTGCTCCGGTAATAGCGGGAATAATTGGTGTGAAAATACCTGCTATAGTGTCTAAAATTCTGCTCAGAACATTTCTGTTATCTTTTTCTTTCTTTTCTCCACTCTCCCCTTCAAAATTGCCCAGCATATTCAGTTCTCGGTATACATTAGGCACATCGCTGCCGATAACCACCTGAAGCTGACCTCCCTTGCTGACAACTCCCATAACTCCTCTCGTATCTCCCAGACGCTCCTTATCGGCACGGCTCTCATCTCTAAGTGTAAACCTCAGTCTGGTTGCGCAATGTGTAAAGGATACAATATTTTCCTCACCGCCGACGTTCTTTAAAATAGTTTTTGCCAATTCTTTATAGTCCAATAAATTCAACTCCCTTTGACAATCTCCGTAAATATCCTTTAGTTTTCAGTAACTGCCGAATATATTTCCCGATATAGTATTTGTATACGAAAAAGTTTTATTCATTGACCAAAACTGAAAATTATTCGAACAAAATTAAAATATAAGTAAATATTATAGAATTTTATGTAAAATTTCTCAAACCTCTTGACAATTTGTCAAAAATGTTGTAAAATATAAATTGCTTAATATTCTTTATAAAAATAATGTTTTCTGTAAACGGAATTATTTTATATGATCCCGGTCTAAGATTATACCTTAGGCAGTAGGAGCGACCTTTGGGAATGCTCTTTGTAAAGCGGCATAATTACCTGCAGCACTGCCGCACATTTACGGAAAGCAGCCAATAGGACAGCCCCTTGCAGGGATTACGAAAGTAACCGCAGTCTTGAAGCTTTTCAAACGCTTTGCGGCTGCGAAAATGAATCAGGGGGTGTTGATAATAACAGGTATTATCATAACAATTATTATCGCGGTTATTGTGTGCGCCGCTGCCTCGTTTGTGTCATATAATCAGGGCATCGCTCACAGAAAAAAAACTGCGGAAGCCGTTCTCGGCAGTGCCGAAGAACAGGCAAAGTCTATAATCGCAGAGGCTGAAAAGAATGCCGAGTCAAAAAAGCGCGAGCTTATGGTTGAGGCAAAGGAAGAAAATCAGAAGCTGCGTGCTGAATTTGATAAAGAAATCAAGGAGCGCAGAAGCGAAATAAGCCGTCAGGAGCGCAGAATTGATCAGAAGGAAAGCAATTTAGACAAAAAAACGGAAAGTCTTGAGAAAAAGGAACAGAGCCTTAATCAAAGAATTAAGAATCTGGACCGTAAAGAGCAAGAAATCACAGAAATTAAAGAACAGCAGGTAGCCGAGCTTGAAAGAATTTCAGGACTGACTCATGATGAGGCCAAGAATATTCTTCTTGATGAAATAAGAGATCAGGCACGTCATGACGCGGCTATCATGGTTAAAGAAATTGAGCAGGAGGCAAAAGAAAATGCTGAACGCAACGCCAAAAAGATTGTCGCACTGTCAATCCAGAAGGTTGCTGCGGATCACGTTGCCGAAACAACCGTATCGGTTGTAAACCTTCCCAGCGATGAAATGAAGGGACGCATCATCGGTCGTGAGGGACGCAACATACGTACTCTCGAAACAATGACAGGCGTTGACCTTATTATTGACGATACTCCTGAGGCTGTTGTTGTATCAAGCTTTGACCCTATCAGACGCGAGGTTGCAAAGCTTGCTCTTGAAAAGCTTATTACGGACGGAAGAATTCATCCGGCTCGTATAGAGGAAACCGTTGATAAGGCAAAGAAAGAGGTTGATTCAATCATCAAGCAGGAGGGTGAAAATGCCACCTTCGAAACCGGAGTTCACGGACTCCATCCTGAGCTTATCAAGCTTTTGGGTAAGCTTAAATACAGAACAAGCTATGGTCAAAACGTGCTGAAGCACAGCATTGAGGTTTCCCATCTTGCCGGTGTAATGGCAGGGGAGCTTGGCTGTGACGTAAATCTCGCAAAGCGTGCCGGTCTTCTTCATGATATAGGAAAAGCTGTCGATCACGAAATTGAGGGTTCACACATAACCATCGGCGCCGATATTGCAAAGAAGTACCACGAAAACAAGGATGTCATCCATGCAATCATGGCTCACCACGGCGATATTGAGGCTCAGACGCTTGTTGCGTGTCTGGTACAGGCAGCGGACGCAATTTCCGCGGCAAGACCCGGCGCAAGACGCGAAAATGTAGAAACCTACATAAAGCGCTTACAGAAGCTTGAAGAAATCGCAAACAGCTTTGACGGCGTTGATAAGTCATACGCTATTCAGGCAGGACGCGAGATAAGAATTATGATAAAGCCGGAGGTCATCAAGGATGACACGATGGTATTCGTTGCCAAGGATATTGTTAAGCGCATCGAAAGCGAGCTTGAATATCCGGGTCAAATCAAGGTAAGCTTAATCAGAGAAACAAGAGCAGTTGATTACGCTAAATAACCTATAACAGAACTTGAAAATTGGGAGCAGCCGCCGGATGTGGTCAGGTGTTTCGTAATGCGGTGCGATAAAGGTACCGCTCCCTCGAATCCCCTGCCCCGCTTCTACCATCCGTCGGAGGCTCCTTTTTTACCGGCTTCCAACTATAACAGTTTTCTTAGAAAAGGATTTATTCAAATGAAAATATTAACAATAGGCGATGTTGTAAGCCGTATCGGAAGAGATATGCTTTTCAGATACGTTGATGAATTGAAATACAGCAAAGGAATTGACCTCGTAATTGCAAACGGCGAAAACTCCAGTCATGGCAGAGGAATGACACGCTCCGCCTACAATGAAATGACAAGAGCGGGCGTAGACTGTTTCACTCTTGGCAACCACACATGGGGTGCAAAGGAAATCAGGCATATCCTCGAAAAAGAGGACAATGTAATTCGTCCCGCCAATTACAGCGGCTCTGTTCCCGGACGAGGCTCAATGCTTGTAAGGACAAAATCCGGCGCGCGCATCGGTATAATAAACCTTATCGGCAGAGTGTATATGGATCCGGCAGATTCCCCATTTGACTCGGCATTAAGGGAACTTGAGCAGCTGAAAAAGTATACAGCTATCATACTGGTTGACTTCCATGCTGAAGCCACGAGCGAAAAGGAAGCAATGGGCTATTTCCTTGACGGCAGAGTCAGCGCTGTATTCGGCACGCATACTCATGTTCAGACTGCGGACGAACAGATTCTTCCCGGCGGCACCGGCTACATCACCGATTTAGGAATGACCGGCGCAAGGGACTCGGTTCTCGGCATGGAAAAGCGCGTAATTCTCGATCGTTTTGTAAATGGTATGCCTGCAAAGTTTGAGCTTGCTTCCGGCAAGGGACAGCTGTGCGGCTGCATCTTTGAAATAAATGATGACGGAAAATGCCAAGGCATTGAAAGACTATATCTACGGGAGAAATAACTATGGGAAAATTCGATAATATTTTAATCTGCACCGATCTTGACGATACTCTTCTGACTGCTGACAAAAGAGTTTCGGACGAAAACATCGCAGCAATAAAATACTTTATGAGCAAAGGCGGATACTTCACCTTTGCAACAGGACGTATGCCTCAGGGTGCAAAGGTTATGCTGAAGTTTATAACGCCGAACGCTCCGATTATCTGCTCAAACGGCACAGCTATCTATGACTTTACACAGGAGAAATTCCTTTGGATGCGTAAGCTTGATTCCGGGGCGCGCATGGTTGTCGATTACATCGGCAAAGAGGTTCCTCAGGCAGGAGTTGTCGTCGGCTGTGAAAACGGAGTTTACTTTCCGAAAGTAAACAGGCGAACGGAAGAACACAAGCTTCTTGAAAATTTCCCTGATAATTATCTCTCACTTGATGAAATTAAGGAGCAGTGGCTTAAGGTTATATTTATGACCGAACCGGATGAGGTTGCACTTGTGCGCAGCGCGATACGGCGCAGTCCGTGGGCAGACGAATTTGAGTTTATGCAGTCCAGCCCGTGGTATTATGAAATGCTGCCTAAGAATTCAACGAAGGGCAGCGCAATTCCAAAGCTTGCGGAGCTGCTCGGCATTGACGCAAGCCGTACAATCGGTATGGGTGACAATGAAAATGATATGAGCTTAATCACTATGTCCGGAATCGGAATAGCCGTTGCCAACGCGATTGAGCCTATTAAGCAAGCCGCAAAGTATATTACCGTTGACAACGAATCTCATGCGCTTGCAAAGGTCATTTATGACATCGAAAACGGTATAATTTCATTAAACAGCAGCGACGCCATATCCGCAAAAATTTAATGCTTTTTGTATATATAAATCTCAATAAGCAGACCGGTATTTCTGAGCGTAAACAGCGCTGTATGACGTCCGTCTGCTTTTTTATTTACTCTTGTCACACATCTGCACAATTTTTGAACTATATTTCATACTCTTAAGCATAAATTTCCAAATAAAAAATATTTGATTTTTTTGAAAAAACTCTTGACAAATCGAGGTTACTGTAGTAAACTATAATTAGAGGTTACGAAAGTAACCTCTAATATAAAATAAGCGCGCTGCCAATATGTTATGTTATAGGAGAAAAGGGAAATGAAAAAAATAATATTATTAACAGCGGCAGTATGCTCAGCTTGTACGGTATGCGCTTCGGCGCATACCGCGCAGGACGTAAGCATTGCCGCCATAGGCGAAAATAAGAGTACAATTTATTCACTGCTCGGCGAACCGGACAGCTCCGCCGCCAACGGTGCAAAAGACGTTTACCGTCTGGAAGACGGGAATACAGCTATTCTTCAATACAATAACGGTTTCCTTGAACGGGCATATATTGTAAGAGAATACTAATGGAGGATAATGTCATGAATTTAAACTTAAAAAAACACATCTGCACCGTGCTTGCAGCGGCAATGCTTGCTCCCCTTTCATCTGCTTACGCAAAAGAATGGGTTCATGTAAGCTCATGGGCATATAACGACGTCAGCAACTTTACAAACGAAGGGCTTCTTCCCGAAAGCTTCAACAGTATTTCCGATTACCGCGAGCCGATTACAATTGAGCAGTTCTGTGAACTTTTGTACAGCGTCGGCGCGCAGTCCGGTATATTAGAGACTCGCGGCTATCAGCGCTTTATTGATTCTGACAATACGGCGGTCAATAATATACTTAGCGTCAACAATACAGCAGCCGAAAAAATAATATTGGATGTTCCGGATTATGATGAAAATATGACCGATGAAGAAGTAGAAAACCTTAACAAAATTGTAAATGATAAGCTTGATTACTACAGAAGCATATATTTGGACACGAATATATCCTATGACGGGGAAGTTTATTACGTTACTAAATCCAACGCTTCGGATATTCTCAGCCGCGAGGCAGCCGCGGATATTCTTATAAGCAAGATACATTGGATAAACAACGGAGAATATTTTTATACCGCGGTGCCCGACGGGGTAAGTTATCCCGACGCCTCCCCGGAAGCGTATCGCGGAATTTATTACGCAAAGCTTCACGGTCTTATGGACGCATCGGAAAATCCTAAGGAAAACATGACGATTGAACAGGCAATCACCGCAGCATACCGTATGTGGAAGCAAATTCTTACGGTTCCGCGCGCCGACGGCAGCGGAATACAAGATGGTACGGAAACGCTTATACAGGTCTATGGCAACGGAGTTGAGGAATACAAAACGTCGATGTATTATCTTTTGAAAAAAGAAGGTAAGCTCCTTAAACAGTTTGAAAACGATGTTTATAAAAATGTATACTGCGCGGATACCGCAGACGGACGCTGTATTGCCGCAGCACAGACATATTACGGCAGCACGGAGCTGTATGACCTCTCAGACGGCGGCATGACGGCAAAGCTCAATTACATGACATACGGAATGGATTCCGAATATATTATTACAAAATCCTCAGACATGGGTCCCATGGCCTTCGGATTATGCGACTACAGCGGAAATACGGTTCTTGAGCCGGTTTACAGCATGGAGGAGATAGACATACTCCGGCAAAACGGATTTAATACTATAGAAATGCCTTACCGCAAGCCTGACGGCTGGATTTATTACTCCGACTGGAACGACAACGGAAAAATGTACCGCATTGATTCCAACGGCGAAAACAAACAGCTTTTATGCGAGGAGGACTGCTTCAATACCCATTATATCGACGGCTTCCTTTATTACTCGGTTCGCGGAGAGAATGAAAATAAGCTGTTCTGTATGAAGTCGGACGGTACGGAAAAGGAACAGATTTCAAGCGGATTTGCATACATCATTTCAAGCATGCAGTATATCTCCACTCAAGGTTCAACCTATTGTCCCATAGACGGCTGGCTGTACTATATAGAAAACGACAAGGCGCTTCCCTACTACAGCAATGGGGACGAAGGATATTTATGGCGGTTAAAGCATACTCCCGAGGGTACGATAAAGGAACAGGTCAGTGACTTCAAGCTGTATCCCGAAGACCGCAGCGTGGATTGTATCTATTTAAGATCATGGGACACGGGCGAACCGTATATGCTTACAAAGGACGGACTGCAGAAACTTGACTTTAATAAAAAAACATTATCCGGTGTAGAATTCCACGGGGACACAGTCGTTATGATTTTATGGGACAAAGATACGGAATCCCATACCTATGTCTGCGCACCCGTAGGCAGCACAAGCTTTACCGAATGCACGCATAAACACGATGAGGCAGGATATTTTAAGGAAAACGGTATTTATTGTTACATAAACAATGATCTGAGCGACAACGGCTACCAAGTCGGATCCTGCTATCCCTACGGAAAATACTGTTGTTGGATAAAAGATATGACAACCGGTAAAATGACATACATAGACAGCATGGGATATGTTTATGACCGCAAAGGCGATATTCTATATTTTGAAGGTAATAATAAGCTGTATTCATACGATATAAAAACTGCTCAGACGACTGTATTGGCAGAAACTGTTATCAGTATGCAGGGCTCTACGGATGATTACATTTTATACTCCGACTTTAACAAAAACTTCACGCGCGTTAATATTCACGACGGAACAATAACCGAAACCTACCCCAACACGGGAGCGCTTCGTTACGGAGAGTTTGATTCGCTTAGTATTAATAAAAATTATCATCTGCTTAAGCTTGACAAGGAAGGCAGATATATTGATCTGACCAACGCTCACGCCGCGTATTACGGCTATGTGGAATATTAATGAAATATGGATTAAGAGCCTGTATTTATTCGTATTGAATAAATATTTTCTCAAAAAAACCTTGACAAATCAAGCTTACTGATGTAAACTATATATAGAGGTTACTATAGTAATCTCCTATATTGCAAAGGAGGTTTCTGAATTGGATAATATCAATATTGCAGATTCGGAATGGAAGGTTATGGATGTGGTATGGAAGGAGCCGGGAATTACAATCGGTAAAATCCGTTCCGCGCTCGACGGCAGCGGCTGGAGCTATTCCACCATTAAAACGCTCGTGCTGCGTCTTGTGAAAAAAAATATGCTGCGTGCCGAAGATTCCGAACAGGGCAAGCGCTACTATGCCGAAGTAAGCGAGAGAGAATCAAAAATCCACGAAACGCATAATTTTCTTAACAAAATCTTCGAAGGCTCGGTTAAACGCATGGTTTCAAACCTTGTTACCGAAAGCAGCCTTTCCGAAAAAGACGCCGAGGAGCTGATGAAGCTGGTTGACAAAATGGAGGACTGAGCAATGAACAGCGTATTGTATTCCATGCTTGAAGCCATGACTCTAAGAATGACGGTTATTACCGCATTTGTACTGCTTATAAAGATATTCTTCAAAAACAAACTCAGCGCAAAAATGCACTGTATGATTTGGCTGATATTGCTGATACAGCTTCTGTTCTGCGCCGGGAATATACGCATACAGACGCCGGCAAGCATATACAATGTTCTGCCTGAATACTCTGTTCTGCCCGAATACTCTGTTCCCGAAGCCGTACCGCCCGCTCAGTCAAAAGCGGATATACGAAATATGATTACGCTTATATGGGGTATAGGCGCGTCAGCCTTCGCCCTATGGCACGTAATTATATACAAACTGTATAAAAAAGCAATGCGCCGTCTGCCGTGCATCACAGACAAGACCGCGTTATCCTCGCTTGAAGCGGCGCGGAAGCTCACCGAGCTTGGCAGCCGCCGCCGTGTTATTTTAAAGCGCGGCACATCAGCGCAGACGCTTTCGAATATGATTATTCTGCCGGATGGCTTTACCGACAACGAGGAACGGCAGGTTCTCCTGCATGAGCTGTGCCACCTCCGTTACCGCGACAATTTAAAGATATGGATCGCTCTTGCCGTACTGTGCCTTAACTGGTACAATCCTTTAATCTGGCTTGCGTTCAGACGCTTCCGTACCGACATTGAAATGCTTTGTGACGAAAGAGTTTTAAAAATCAGCGGCGGAAAGCGCCGGGAATATGCTTATATGCTCATTCATTCGGCAACAGGCAAAAATCGTTTTATACCGGGCGCGGTTTCTGTACATAACGGAAAAAAAGAGGTCAAGGCAAGAATAAAGCGTATCGGCAGCTTCCGAAGAATGAAGCCCTTTTGGGGAGCCGCGGCAGCCTGTGCATGTGTGACAATCTCATGCCTGTGCCTTACGGACGCAGTAACGGTTGCCGTTGAAAATACAGTCGCGGAGGAAACGCAGATTAATCTGACAACCACGCCCGAACCTATCGCGGCGGCGGAGCTGTTCGCTCCTCCCGAGGAGTCAAACTCCCCGTCCGAACAGCAGCCGGAGCAAGCTTCGGAAGCCCCGCGCCGCAGTGCGCGCGATGATAATAATTCTCGCTCAAGCCGCGCGGAAAGCAGAACAAATACACAGTCTGACAAACGTACTGCACAAGCGGAAAATTCCTACGCTCTGCCGGAGTCTTACACACCATCGGAAGCCGAACCTAATACTTCAGTTTCCGAAGAAAAACCGCCGGCTATCGATTCGAAATCTTTATCCGATATATCGACTTCCGCTTCAAATTCCGCAGCCGATATACCGGCTGAGAATGCCGATTCATCAGCCGTAGCTTCGGAAACTGTTACCGATTCGGAAATAGGAAACAGACGAAGCTCAGTATATTCCTCGGCGGGAGATCCTCACGATGTTTCCGGCAACGGGAGCAGAGAAACATATAACTTGAACAACGGCTCAACCGCTGTACTCCAATACAACGGTGATACGCTTGAAAACGGATACATCGTTGAAGGCGGTTTAGATGAATAACAAACGGACAGCTGAAGAATTTCAGCTGTCTGTTTATGATTCCATTAATTCAACCAATTCCATCATTGTTTTTCCGTTTACGGGATGACGCTTATACGGAGCAATCTGCGCCATCGGTCGTAACACAAAGTCACGGCTGCACATATCTATATGAGGAATCGTAAGCCGCTCTGTCTGCATTACAACATCATCATATAATATTATATCCAAATCAAGCGTTCTCGGTCCCCAATGTATCTTGCGTTCCCTGTGCGCCTGAGCCTCTATTTCATTCAGCCGCTTCAAAAGCTGTATCGGCGAATACAGCGTTTCAAGCTCAATCGCTCCGTTTAAAAATTTATCCTGCTCCACTCCTCCGTATGGATCCGTTTCAATATAGTCCGACACCCGTACAACTCTGTTTTTTTTATCCGAGTCAAGCTTCTCCACCGCCTCGTCAAGATATGCTTTCCTATCTCCCATATTTGAGCCTAATGCCACATACGCGGTATGTCTTTCCCTCGTCACCGACACACCGGCGCAGTCAATCGGAAGACCTATCGGCGCCCACGGCTTTCTTAATGTCAGCTCCGCCTTCTTTATCAGCGGATAACTTATAAGTATTTCATCGGCTATCTGAGAAACCGCACTTTCGATAAGACGGCAGGTATGCGCCTTCGTATAATCGGTAATCATCGCGCACAGCTCCGCATAATTCACTGTTTTATTTATATCGTCTGTTTCCCCTGCCTCCGATAAATCCATGTACAGCCTTCCGGAAAGTACAAATTTCTGTCCAAGCCTGTTTTCCTCCGGCAGCACTCCATGATTTGCAAACAGTATCAGATTTTCTATGAGTATGTAGTCCATATTATTTCCTTTCAAAGCTTTTCAATGCCTGTGCCATCTTAATTGCTCTGTAATTTTCCCTCACGTCATGAACACGAACAAAAAGGCAGCCCTTCATAACGGCAGTTACAGTTGTCACAAGCGTCCCTTCAACCCTGTTGTCACGGTCAAGGTCAAGAGTAAGACCTATCATAGACTTCCTTGACGTTCCAAGCAGCACAGGATAACCGAGTGTTCCGAGCAAATCCACATTCTGCGTTATTGCAAGATTTTGTTCAAGACTTTTTGCAAAGCCGACTCCCGGATCCGTGCAGATTTTATCGTCCTCTATTCCCGCCGCCTTCGCTATTAATATGCTTTCGCGCAGGTCTTTAAGAACATCCTCAAAGAAACTGCCGTAGCTCTTATTTGTTCTGTTATGCATAAGACAGCACGCCGCATCGTATTTTCTGCATACCGCCGCTATTTTACTGTCCGCCTTAAAACCCCATATGTCATTCAGCAAATCAGCTCCCGCGCTAAGAGCAGCTTCAGCAACCGCGCTCTTATACGTATCAACAGAAACCGGCACGTCAAATCTTGACTTGACAGCCTCAATAACCGGTACAACTCTTGCAATCTCCTCGTCATCAGATATTCTCGTATATCCCGGACGTGTTGACTCACCGCCTATATCAATAACCGCCGCGCCGTCACGAATCATTTCTTCTGTATGACTAAGCGCCGCATCTATATTATTCCATTTTCCGCCGTCAGAAAATGAGTCGGGAGTTACATTCAGTATTCCCATTATATGAGTACCGTTTTCAAAAATCTTGTCTCCTATTATCACAGTTTTTAAACCTCAATTCTATTATTTCTGATTTCGTCCCGCCAATAGCACTCCGCCGCCGCGCGGCAGTCAAAACACATTCTTGACTTCTTATCGGCTTCATACAAAACTCTGCCGAACTCGTCCGAAGCGCTGCCGTCGCAATGACTGCGTATTGCTCTTGAAACCGTTTCTGTTTCCTCCTCGCTGAAGCCGCAGTCAGGCATAATAAGCTCCGCATTTATCGCGCTTGCCTCGGCATGGTCCTGTAAAATAGGATTATACCGTCCGCTGTCATGCAGCAGCGCGGCAGCATAAAACAGCTCCTTATCTATTTTTAACCCGCGTTCAAGTATAAATATATAACCTATCCGAGCAGTATCGAGCAGATGAGGCAAGCCGTGCAGACAAAAAATCCGTTCTGCTTCGGCTCCCTCAATTCTATCCATACAATCACGATAAAGAGGATGGTTAATTATCCTTTGACATCTGTTCATATATTGATTCCTTCTCTTTTTTTATCTGCGCAAGGAATGACAGCGAGCCGAACACAATCACATTATCATAAGTCTCTCCCGCACAAAGCCTAACCGCATTTGCTGTGCTTTCGGCATCAATTACCTTCTTACAGTACTTTCCTGCCGTTTCCGCAAGCACCGAGGAGCTTAATCCCCTGTTGCCCGGCGGTTTAACGGTATAAATCGTATCCGCCGCCGGCGCCGTCAGCTGCATAATTTTATCATAAGCCTTATCACTGAATACACCAACAATATATGCAAGCTTTTTTCCGGCCGACAGAATATCTATTGTGTCCCTCAGCTGTTTCGCCGCGTCCTCATTATGTGCTCCGTCAAATATCCAGCCGCTGCTGTCAATCTCAAATCTTAAGGGCCATTTTGTGTCCCTTAGCCCTTTGCGTATTGTGTCCCTGTCTATATCGAGGGCTTTGCATAAATCAATCGCCGCAGCCGCATTTTCCGGCTGATACAGACCTGCAAACGGAATATACAAATCATGAAGCTCCCTGTAATCAAAGCATATACCGGCAAGCTCCGCTCGTCTTATTATCGGCTTTGCCGCGGCTGTAAGAAATGCGCCTTCCTTTTCACACTTTTCTTTTATTACCCTGAGAGCAACAGAATTCTGTCTTGCTGAAAATACCTTTATTCCGCTCTTTATTATTCCCGCCTTATTTCCGGCGATTTCTTCAATTGTGTCCCCAAGGAATTTCATATGGTCCATGCTTATTGACGTTATTACAGCTGCCTCAGGCTTTTTTATTATATTAGTCGCATCAAGCAAACCGCCCATTCCGCACTCAATAATTGCAAAATCACAGCACTTTTCCGAAAAATAAAGAAATGCCGCCGCAGTTTCCGCTTCAAACGAGGTTGGATATATTCCCTGCTTTTCTGCTGATTCGGCTGCCCGCTTCACTGCGGAAACAATAACCGCATAATCTTCTTCCGAAATATATTCATCATTCAGCCGTATAATCTCACGGTATTCGGTAACTGCCGGGGACACATAACGTCCGACAGTGTATCCGGCAGCCCTGAGAATTGAGGAAACGAATGCTCCTGCCGAGCCTTTTCCGTTTGTACCTGCAATGTGTATTGTCCTGATTTTATCCTGCGGATTACCGAGCGCAGCGCACAGCGTTTCCATGGTCTTTAACCCGGGAACAATCCCGCGCGGCGTAAGCGATGCGATATAACCGCGCGCTTCCTTATACTTAAGCTTATCCATTATTTCTTTTCCGTTGCCATTCGAAGAAGCTTTGCGAATTCGCTCTCCTCTTCTTCCTGCTGCTTGTTCTGATTCTTCAGATACTGCCTTGTAAATGCCTTTGTTGCTGCATTGCGGCTGCCCTGCGTCCTTGTCTGATGCTGCTCAACGCTCTCGCGGAACCCGCATTTGCATACAAAAATTTTCCTTTCACCGCTGTTTATCATATCCATCTTCTTATGACATTCCGGGCAGCGCGCATTTGTTACTGTGCTGATACGCTCTCTGTAGCCGCATTCCCTGTCCTGACAAACCAGCATTTTGCCGTGCTTTCCGTTTACCGACAGCAGCAGCTTACCGCACTGCGGACACGGCTTTCTTGTCATATTATCATGCACATACTCGGCGTCTGATTTGATTACGCTTGAAACAAGCTCCCTTGTATAATCGGTAATTCCGGCGATAAACTTATTCTTATCACTCTTTCCCCTGCTGATTTTTTCAAGCTCCATCTCCCATTTCGCGGTCAGAAGCGGCTCCGTCAAATCCTTTGGCGCAAGCTTTATAACCTGCTCTCCCTTAGAGGTTGCGACTATTTCGTTGCCTCGCCTTTCGATATAAAACGAATTGAACAGCTTTTCTATTATATCCGCCCTTGTCGCCGGAGTTCCCAATCCGCCTCCGATATAATCCTTCATCTTTTTATCTTCAATAAATCTTGACGGATTTTCCATTGCCGAAAGCAGCGACGCCTCCGTATAGCGCGCCGGGGGCTTTGTTCTTCCCTGTTTAAGATTTACGCTTCTGCATGGTAATGTGTCCCCTGTTTTTATCGCCGGAAGTCTCTGTATTACCTCGTCCGTTTCCTCATCGGCATACTCACCGTTATACGCGCGCTTCCAGCCCTGTGAAATAACCTCGCTGCCGTTTGCGTAAAACTCATGCCCCTCGCATTCAAATACCGCGCTCACGCTTTTGTATTCGTAATCGGGAAGGAAGCACGCAAGAAAACGCTTTATTACAAGATTATATATTCTTATCTCATCATTATTCATCGATATTATATCCGCTCTTTCCTCAGTCGGGATAATCGCATGATGGTCTGAAACCTTTGCGTCATTAACACACGCTTTATGAATTTTATTCTTTCCTCGTATAATCTCCTGCGCAATCTCCCTATAGCCTCCAAAGGAAACCGCCTTTATTCTGTCCTCCAAGGTAGGAACTATGTCGGCTGTAAGGTATCTCGAATCCGTTCTCGGATATGTGAGCGCCTTGTGCTGCTCATACAAACGCTGCATAATATTCAGGGTTTGCTTAGCGCTGTATCCGTACAGCTTATTCGCGTCACGCTGCAGCTCTGTTAAATCGTAAAGCATCGGAGCCGGTGTACGCTTCGGCGTTTCCTTTACGGTTTTCACCGTAAAATTCTTTTTTTTCACACTTCCGGCTATGTTCTCCGCTTTTTCACAATTAAAGATTGACGTCTGATTATTTTTATCTCTATAGGTCACAAAATATCTGCCCAAATCGGCATTAATTGTATAAAACTCCTTCGGAACAAATTTCCTTATTTCCTCCTCACGTCTGCAAATCAGCGCAAGTGTCGGTGTCTGCACGCGTCCCGCGCTGAGCTGAGCGTTAAACTTGCAGGTAAGCGCTCTTGTCACATTCAATCCGACAAGCCAGTCCGCCTCCGCTCTCGCCTGCGCGCTCATATAGAGATTCATGTATTCTTTGCCGTCACGCAGATGTGTAAAGCCATCCCGGATTGCCTTATCCGTCTGTGATGAAATCCAAAGACGCTTTATTGGCTTTTTAAAGCCCGCCTTTGCTATTATCCATCTTGCAACAAGCTCACCCTCCCGCCCTGCATCAGTTGCTATGATAAGCTCGGAAACCTCGTTCGACTTCATCAGCGAGCTTACCGCTTTATACTGCTTTGCAGTCTGCTTGATAACCGTCAAGTCCATATGCTTCGGCACCATCGGCAGCTGCTCAAGTGACCATTCCTTATACTGCGATCCGTAATGCTCCGGATCTGCAAGCTCTATCAAGTGCCCCAGCGCCCATGTTACTATATATTTATCTCCCGAAATACAACCGTTTCCGTTTTTCTTACAGCCGAGAACTCTCGCAAGCTCCCTCGCTACAGACGGTTTTTCGGCAAGAACAAGAATTTTTGACATTACTTTACTCCTTAATATTTATCTTTATATAATAGATTATACCACAAAAAAACACATACATCAATAGATGTGTGTGCTTTTTTATATAATTTAATAGCTGTATTTGTATTTTTTAACATAAATAACGCTTTTAATTATTCCTCTAACTGACATATCTTATATTGTTCCTTATCTGTATCATATAAAATTGTAATACTTTTAGGAGTAATTATGTATACTTTTTCAAGTCCTAAAATTCTGAAACAATTTATATTTAATTAATGGGGATTATCATATCATCAATAGAAATACTCTCTATTTCATTTATATCTATTATATCATCATATTTACAATAATAATGACCTATTGCGCTATCAAGTTCAATGGAGCGTAAAACATTTGTCGGAACATCCATATCCGTTATATGCGTTCCATCCTTAAAATTTATACAAAATGAAGCATCCCATATTGATGTGTTTTCACAATCATCTCTATTTAATTTGAAGTCAATTGCAAATGATAAAGGTGATATTATTATTTCATTTATTGTTATTGATTCTTTTAAATTATCTGATATAGGTACTTGTATTTCATCATTCGGATACAGCAATATCATATTAGGTTCTATATTTTTATTATATTCCCACTCTACCATCCAGGTCCCATTAATAATTTCTTGCGTTAATTCAATGCCGTTTTCATTTTTGAGGGTATTACTGTTTTCATCTTTTTGATATTTGTATAAATCTTTATGAGAGCCAAAAAAGTTGTAGATAACTACG
>JAUNPN010000045.1:22452-23302 GCA_030536655.1 bacterium
AATACAAGAATTAAATTACCGCTGGATATATCTTTAGATGTACCCGCAATACAAGTCATATATTTTTTGGTATGAGAATCTTCTTCCAATAATGTAGTATTTAAAATATGAGAGCCATATTGCTCATTATTATCTTTAAAATATAGTAATATATTTTTAAAGAAACATTCATCAGAAAAAAAACTTTCCTTTTCAGCATTTACTGTAAATATAACATATAGACTTCTACGATCGGCTATTGTCTTTAACACATTAACAGATATTCCATCGTGTGATGTAGAGCATAAAGTATTATTACTGCTATCAAAATAAGCATCGATTGGTTTATCTTTATTATAGATCAGAGATATATTTTCTTCGGTATATTGCATTAAGGCAGTTGCGTTACCCATAAAAGAAAACACTAAAGTACATACAACAACAACTGCTAATATTTTTTTTATTTTATTTTTGTATTTCCAAAAGATTGTATTCATAAATAAATGCCTCCCTCAAAAATGTTCGCCCTTATAAAAATTACTTTAATGCCGTTTTATAAGGGCGACATTGCTATTGATTACTCTATCTCAAACCCTGCTTTACAGGTAGTGCTACCTGCATTAGAAAATTTTAGATAAAATGCTATATTGCCATGTACCCAATCCTTTACAGTTATCACGTCGCGTTTTTTACAGTATAAATTGTTCTGATTACTCATAGGTTCATGATTCCTACTATCCATTATTGACAAATTCAAATAATGATTTGTAGATGGTGATATAGTAATTGTTATTGCAGCGGGACTACCGTAAGTTCCTTTTACAAATTTATAATTTGTATATGTATAATTATTAAAATTATATGTCCCAAT
>JAUNPN010000212.1 GCA_030536655.1 bacterium
GAAAAATCTGACTGTGTTCACTGCGTACTATATTTAATCAGTGCTTCCTTAATTTTGTGATACGAACAAAGCGTTATTACCTTTATCCAGCTAAAACGAGAAAAAATGGCGAAAACAGCTCCGATATGCAAGCTCGAAAAAATCAAGTGCCGGGTATACCCGATATACTGTAATGCGAGCAGGGTATTAAAAGTCCTGCCCGCATTTTTTTATTATTTCATCAAGAATAGCGTCCGCCGCGTCATTTTTCGACATAATATCAAGCTCTTTTATATTATCCTCTGTTATAATCGTGATAACGTTTGTATCGGTTCCGAAGCCCGCGCCCTTCGTATTCAGATTATTTGCGGCTATCATATCAATATTTTTCTTCTTTAGCTTAGCCTTGGAATTTTCGATAAGATTTTCTGTTTCCATGGAAAAACCGCAAATTATCTGATTTTTTATTCTGTGGCTGCCGAGCCATGCGAGAATATCTGTTGTTCTTTCAAGCTTAAGAAATGCATCGCCTTCCGTTTTCTTTATCTTATTTTCCGAAGTCTCTGCCGGACGGTAGTCCGCAACGGCCGCCGCCTTTATAATAATGTTCTGCTGAGGCGCATATTCCTTTACAGCTTCAAACATATCCTGCGCGCTGACAACGGGAACGGTTTTCACGAACGGCGGCGGAGCAATCGCAGTTTTTCCGCTGATAAGCGTTACTTCGGCGCCGCGGCGCATTGCCGCCTTCGCAATGGCATACCCCATTTTTCCCGTAGAGTGGTTTGTTATATATCTTACCGGGTCAATAGCCTCGTGGGTTGCTCCTGCGGTTATGAGAATTTTTTTTCCTTCCAAATCCTTTTCGCGGGCTATCTCCTTCATGATATATTCAAAAAGGAGTTCTTCCTCCGGCATTCTGCCATCGCCCGTGTCGCCGTTTGCAAGCATACCATGCGCCGGAGCAACGATTTCATAGCCGAATCGGTCAAGCTTTTTCAGGTTGTCCTGAACAATCGGATTATGATACATATTATGATTCATTGCCGGAACGATTATCTTGTGACAAGGACAAGCCATAACTGTTGTTGTAAGCATATCATCGGCAATACCGTTTGCAATTTTGCCGATTACATTTGCGCTTGCCGGTGCGACCATCACTATATCCGCCGCCTTTGCAAGCGCAACGTGTTCAACATTGTACTGAAAATTTCTGTCAAATGTATCAATCAGGCATTTATGAGATGTAAGCGTTTCAAAAACAATTGGATTTATAAAATTCTTGGCGTTCTCAGTCATAAGCACATGTACTGTAACGCCTGTTTTTGTAAGCATGCGCGCAAGGTTTGGTATTTTATATGCGGCAATTCCGCCGCTAACACATAAAAGTACGGTTTTATTCATTTTCAGTTCCCCTTTCTCTTCACTCAATTATATCATAATATAATATAAAATAAAAGCTTTTTTATAAAAAAATATTATAAAAACTCGTAACAGACTGTATATTGACTTTTCATTTTCTTCATGGTATAATTTAACTAACAGATAAATTGAGATTATATGGGGTGATAAAATGAAAAATCCGTGGGAAGAAATCCCATTAACTGATTATGAAAATCATATGAAGCTTGATTCTGTTATGCAGTCGCAGGCTATGAACGAAATGATGAAAGGGCAATTTAATACTTATCCCATTTCTACCGTAGCTATATTGGGTATTGCAGGCGGTAATGGTCTTGAACATATTCAAAAGTCAAAGTTTGAAAAAGTATATGGTATAGATGTAAACGCCAGCTATCTAAAAGAGGTAATTCACAGATACCCGGAATTAAATGGAGTTTTAGAATGTAAACATATCAATCTGATAGACAGCACAGATAAACTTCCAAAAGCAGATATGGTTATTGCTAATTTGTTAATTGAATACATTGGATATGAGTGTTTTCAGAAAGCAATTCAATGTGTAAATCCCCGATATATTTCTTGCATTATTCAAATCAATGTAGAGGATAATTGGGTATCCGATTCACCATATTTGCATGTGTTTGACGGATTGGAACAGGTACATCATCAAATTGAAGAAAAAGCATTAGAAAAAGCAATGCTTGAAATTGATTATCATACAATCAGAACTGTGGAGTATATGTTGCCTAACGGAAAAAAATTGGTACAAATAGATTTTGAAAAATAAATTCCGGTTTATAGAGCAATTAAATTATAATTTGAAAGGATTATAAATATGTCAAGACAAGTACGCACTTCTGCAAAAGCAGTTATAATTAAAAATGGTAAATTGCTCGCAATAAAGTTGAATGATGGCAAAGAGGAATGGTATATTTTGCCCGGTGGCGGTCAATACGGTGAGGAAATTCTTCCTCAAACTGTTGAACGGGAAGTAAAAGAAGAAGCAGGAATAGAGGTTAAATGCAAAGATTTACTTTTTGTTATAGAAGGAGTTCATGGCGAAAGTTTTCATAGAATTGACTTAGTGTTTTTATGTGATTACTTGGGAAAAACAACCAACGCAAATCTTCATAGCGATACTAACCAAATCGGATTTGATTGGTTAGATTTATCAGTATTAAACAGATTACCATTATATCCTTCAAAACTCCGTCGTCCTATAATGAATTTTTATGATGGAAAAGAATACACGAAGTATCTTGGAAATGAAGAAATAGGTGATCCGGAATGTTTAGAATAGATGAGTATATTGATGAATTAACAGATAAACTAATAGATGCTTTTGGTGAAAGATTGGAGTATGTAGGATTGCAAGGCAGTTATCTTTGTCATGAAGAAACCAAAAACAGTGATATTGATATTATGGTTGTGATTGACAATATTTCAGTTGAGGATTTAAATACCTATCAAAAAACACTTGTTTCAATAGGAAATTACGATAAGTCATGTGGCTTTATTTGCAGTAAAACTGATTTAGAACATTGGAATCCGTTGGAAATATTTCATCTATTGAAAACAACCAAAGATTATTATGGAGAATTAAAAAATCTTGTTCCGACATATACCATTGAAGATGAAAGAAACTATGTAAAATTAAGTTTAAATAACCTCTATCATGAAATTTGCCACCGTTATATACACACTGATAGGGAGTACAACATTTCAAAGTTATCAATAACTTGTAAATCGGTATTTTTCATTATGCAGCATTTGTATTATTTAGATAGCGGCAACTTTATTCTCACAAAGCGGGAATTGCTTGAATGCGTACAAGGCGAAGATAGAACTGTTTTGGAATTGAGTATATCTTTACAAAAAAATATCGACTATGATTTTGATAGAGCATTTTCCGTATTGTTTAATTGGTGCCAGAATGCGCTATCAAAAATATAAAGAATACAATTGTATATTCATATATCGGCAGAGTAAAAAATTACAATTTATGTAGGAGGATATATACTAATGGTTGCTGTCCGTAATGCTGCAATATCAGATGTTGAACGTATTTTAGAGATATATAATTATTATGTCAAAAATACTGCCATAACATTTGAATATGATACACCGTCTATTGAGGAATTTAAAAAACGAATGGAATTAACAATGAATTGTTACCCATACCTTGTTATTGAAAGGGACAATATAATTCAAGGTTATGCTTACGCCGGCTCATTTGTTGGCAGAGCAGCATATAATTGGTCTTGTGAAACAACAATTTATCTTGAACATAATGCACAAAAAAGCGGAATGGGAAGGAAA
>JAUNPN010000213.1 GCA_030536655.1 bacterium
CGAAAAATCTGACTGTGTTCACTGCGTACTATATTTAATCAGTGCTTCCTTAAAACAGGCACGGTTTGTACAATTTGACCTTATATTAAAGCTTGGAACAGTAAAAATTTGTGAAATAATTTTTGCTAAAAATGGATATGTTCTAAAATAGGAACATAAATATTTCTTTTTATGGTATAATTATTAATATCGCTGTGCTTTAGGCAGCGATATTGTTGAGTGCGGGAAACCGCATATTTATTGCTTTTATAATCCGGACGGGAACCAACCTCGGACAGACTATAATATTTACGAAGGAATTATCCTTCAAATCAACACTATATTAAAATTTTTGATGATATCTTTAAATGGAGGTGTAGAAAAGTATGGCAAGAATAGCAGGTGTTGACTTACCTAAGGAAAAGAGAGTTGAAATCGGTCTTACCTATATTTACGGCATTGGAGTTCCGAGCTCAAGAAAGATTTTATCACAGAGCGGAATCAACCCGGACACACGTGTTAAGGACCTTACTGATGCAGAGGTGAACAAGCTTCGTGAAATTATCGACGAGCAGTTTACCGTTGAAGGTGACTTGAGAAGACAGGTAGCGTTAGACATTAAGAGATTAATGGAAATCGGCTGCTACAGAGGCATCAGACACAGAAAGGGTCTTCCGGTAAGAGGACAGAACACAAAGAATAATGCCAGAACCCGCAAGGGACCTGCAAAGACAATCGCAGGAAAGAAGAAATAAAGGAGGGACTAAGCTAAATGGCTAAGGTAGCAAAGAAAACTACACGTACAAGACGTCGTGATAGAAAGAATGTTGAAAAAGGCGCAGCACATATCCGCTCAACCTTTAATAATACAATAGTTACAATTACAGATACAGCCGGAAATGCAATTTCATGGGCAAGTGCAGGCGGCTTAGGCTTCAGAGGCTCAAGAAAGAGCACTCCGTTCGCTGCACAAACAGCTGCGGAAACAGCTGCAAAGACTGCCATGGAGCATGGCATGAAGACGGTGGAAGTTTATGTAAAGGGACCGGGCGCAGGCCGTGAGGCTGCAATCCGTGCTTTACAGGCAACAGGTCTTGATGTTACAATGATTAAGGATGTAACACCGATTCCTCACAATGGATGCAGACCGCCGAAGAGAAGAAGAGTCTGATTTGTGATTTTTTGTAGAAGGAGGAAAAGAGCATGGCAAGAAATACACAGCCGATTTTAAAGAGATGCAGAACATTGGGTATCTCACCGGCAGTACTCGGTATGGATAAAGAGTCGAACAAGAACCCGAAGCAGTCAAGAAGAAAGCAGTCGGAATACGGCTTACAGCTTACTGAAAAGCAGAAGGTTAAGTTCATCTACGGCGTACTTGAGAAGCAGTTCAGAAAGTACTACGTTATGGCTACAAAGAGAAATGGTATCACAGGTGAAATGTTGCTCCAGATTCTCGAGTCAAGACTTGACAATGTAGTATACAGATTGGGTTTGGCTAACACAAGACGCGAAGCAAGACAGCTTGTTAATCACGGTCATATTACATTAAACGGCAAGAAGGCTGACATTCCGTCAATTCTCGTTAAGCCGGGCGATGTAATCGCGGTAAGAGAAAAGAGCAGAAGCTCAGTAAGAATAAAGGAAATCGTTGAAACAAACGCAAAGAGAGTTATCCCGTCATGGTTAGACATGAACCGTGACACCTTAACAGGTAAGGTTATAAGACTTTCAGAGAGAGAGGATATCGATTACGAGGTTGCAGAGCACCTTATCGTCGAGCTCTATTCTAAATAATGACATTTTACCCTCGGTAAGTGGATTGAAATACTATATGTACAAGCCGGTGAAGCACGCAATGAAGCTTGCGCGCTTCGCGGGACTTAGATTTTTAAGGAGGGTTCTGAAATGATAGAAATGGAAAAACCGAATATCATCTGTGAAGAGATGAGCGAGGATAACATGTACGGCAGATTCGTTGTAACTCCGTTGGAACGAGGATACGGTACTACGCTCGGAAATTCTTTAAGAAGAATTCTTCTCTCATCTTTGCCGGGAGCAGCGGCAACATCGGTTAAGATTGACGGTATCCAGCATGAGTTCTCAACTATTCCCGGTGTTACCGAGGATGTTACGGAAATCATTCTGAATATTAAGAAGCTCGCAATAAAGCTTCACTCCGATGTTCCGAAGACAGTCTACATTGAGGCAAAGGGTGAGCAGGAAATCACAGCAGGCGATATTAAGAGAGACAGTGACGTTGAGATTTTGAATCCGGATCTCCACATTGCAACGCTCAACAGCGATGCTAATCTCTATATTGAGATTACGCTCTCAAACGGCAGAGGCTATGTCAGTGCGGAAAGAAACAAGCAGACAATGCAGCCGATGATCGGAGTTATTCCGGTTGATTCGATTTACACACCTGTTAAAAAAGTGAATTATACAGTAGATAATACTCGTGTCGGTGCAAACACAGACCGTGAAAAGCTCATGGTAGAGGTTTGGACAAACGCAGCGATTAAGCCGAATGAGGCCGTGTCGCTGGCTGCGAAGATAATGAACGATCTCTTAAGACTCTTTGTTGACCTTTCGGACGATGCAAAGAATACGGAGATTATCGTGGAGCCGACAGAAAACAAGAAGGAAAAGGTTCTTGAAATGACAATAGAGGAGCTTGATCTTTCGGTACGTTCGTACAATTGTCTGAAGCGCGCAGGTATTAATACTGTTGAGGATCTCACCAACAAGTCCGAGGAGGATATGATGAAGGTGAGAAACCTCGGTAAGAAGTCGCTTGAAGAAGTAATATTGAAATTAAACGGTTTAGGTCTTTACCTTAAAAAAGAAGAGGATTAACGCGGAATGAGCGTCAGCAAGCTGCGCGTTAATATCGGAAGATATTTATAAAATAGGAGGTTAGAGAAATGCCCGGAACAAGAAAGTTAAATCTTCCTACGGATCAGAGAAAAGCGCTCCTCAGAGGCTTAGTGACAAATTTTCTCAAGACAGGCAAGATTAAGACAACAGTTACAAGAGCAAAGGAAACTCAGGCTCTTGCTGAAAAGATGATTACACTCGGCAAGAAGAATACTCTTGCATCACGTCGTCAGGCATTGGCGTTTATCAACGAGGAAGACGTCGTTACAAAGTTATTCAGCGAGATCGCTCCGAAGTATGCTGAGAGAAACGGCGGATATACAACAATCGCAAAGTTAGGTCCCAGACGCGGTGACGCTGCTGAGATGGCAATTTTGGCGCTTGTTGACTAATTTAGTATATAAATCAAAAAATGCGGTAAGGCTCGGTCTTGCCGCATTTTGGTTTATGTGTTTTTGATTGGATAGAATAAAAGGGACAGAATAGTGTTTCCGTCCCTTGAGTTATTATGCAGATTGTTCAAGAATGCTGTTAATAGTGCGCTGAATTATTTCTTCCGAAACACCGGCTTCACGCAGTGTCTTTTCGGTTGTAATGGCAGCTTCGGATTTGACTTCGGCTCTGCCTTCGGCAAAACCTTCAGCAAAACCTTCCCTGTACTGCTCCTGTAGAGCTGCTCTCTGAATAAATTCATCATCAAATAGTATCATCACAGTATCAACAGCCTCACTTTCATGGTTTTAAAAAGGTAGTCTAAGCTACTTGTTTGAGAATATTGTTAATAGTGCGCTGAATTATTTCTTCCGAAACACCGGCTTCACGCAGTGTCTT
>JAUNPN010000046.1 GCA_030536655.1 bacterium
ACTATCGTCAGTATTTTTATACTGAAAGCTTAATCCGTACGACTCCAGTCTCATTACATCATTATAAATTTCATCGCTTGTGATCGTGAAACCTCCGATATACCCTTTGCTTGCGACCATAACTCCCTCGTTATCCACACAAAACGAACCCTTCCAATTACCAAACGGCTCTCCAAGTGCGATAGAACCTCTTTTAATAGTGAGACTTCCGGCTTCGTAATAATTATTAGTGTCGTTTTCATCGGGATAATATTTTGAATTGTTCAGATTCCAAACAACGTTTCCGTCCTGTGAAGTCAAAACACCGGTTCTGATTCTGTCAGCGCTCATTGTTCCCGTAGTGATATAATCAGCAACAATAGCTCCGTCCATGGTAATCGCAACATTAAGTTCGTTGACGTCCTTACCATCATCGGTTGATTTACTGTAATGTGCCAAACCATTCACGTTCCATATCCAGTAATGAGCCGCTTTTGTATAATCTTTTTCTGAAGAAATAACCAGTGCCTCTGAATGTCTGCCGCCTTCTTCGTCCGTAACCAGCGTTACAAAACCGTTAGTAGTCTCCTTTATCAGTAAATCAGCGTTTTCCTTAGCTTTTGTCAGTATTGACTGCTTCGTTGGAAGATTTTCTATTTCACGGTTTATATCGGCATTTGACGAATTTACGGAAGACGACAAATTCTTTCCGCTTTCCATTGTTCCAAGAGTATATTCCGCACTGTCGGGTTTATCCAGCTGTATGCTCAGTTCACTCACGGGAAAAAGTTTATCCAATCCGTGCGGTCTTGATATACAGCGGATAAGATCAAGTATTCTTATGGATTCCGCTTCAACGTTGAGATAGTGCAAATCAACAGCTGATACTTCAAGACTGAGATCGTCAAACTGTGTTTCTTTAAGATACTCTATAGCTTTTTTTAATAATTCCGTAGGGTCGGTTACATCCTCAAAATCTACAGTCTTCTCTATCCAGCCATAAGTATCTTTTGGAGCATTTGCTATAACATACACTCCTTGATGTGTTATAGCCGCATTTCCGTTTTCGTCTTTTGGAATATCATCGGAATCCAATTCGGCATTCTCAACGGTTACGTACGCCGTGATATCCTCCGAAACCGCTGACTCCTCAAGACGCGCTCCTCTGGGAATTATTACTGTAGCCAATTCGGAAAGATCCCAATTCTTTGTAAAATCGAGAAGGTTTTGTCCAAAACGTATTACCTGAGTATTGGTGTTTATCTCTTCCTTAAACCAATCCAGATATCGTTTTCCATTTTCTTTCCTGATTCGGAGATGACCGCCGTAACGCGTTATCAAATTCTCGTTTATACAGTCAAGAGTGTTTTCGTAATTTGTACAAACAACCGGCATAGTCTCATTCCAATTGAAAATATAGCTTTTATCGGCATAAAAACGTTTTTCTTCATCAACATTTTGATTGTGAAGTGTTAAGATGGATTCAAGAAATTCTAAAACCGTTACGCCGTTCCCGAACGATACATCTTCAGGGTCATTGCTTACGGCGTAACGCTTCGGAGGCTGTATTGTATCGTTTAAGTATGCCAGCTCTCCTTCGCACGTTAATACACGGTTATTTCTGAAATCCATTTTCTCAGATATTATTCTTCCCGACCACAATTCTTCTTTGTTGCGGTACACAGTTATGACAGATTTCATACGTTTCAACGTATCATATCCGGCATTTCCGACAGGAAGCGTTATTTCCAGTGAACCGGCTGCATTATCGGAAATTGTTAGTTTTGGAGTAAGAGCTTTTATCGCTCCTGTCAAGTATAGATCGTTGTATATACAAACTCCGTCTCCGTATACGCTATACATGTTTACAACCTCCCAATTCTAAAGTCTATCGACACGGTTCCAACACCTTTGAACATTAAAACATATGAGCTTTGTCCGTAGAATATAAAATCATGAATAGAATTCAAGCCGTCTGTTAAAGAAATCGTTTCATCTATTCCAAGATAAGTGTTTATAAGCCTAACGGATAAATTATTTGAATTCGAAACTTTAAATACCGGGCTTATCGGCGCCTTGCCAAATAAAACGCCGTCAAAGGTGTTGCTTACCCAAGAAGACGGACTATTGATAACAATATTGGAAAATTGTTGTTCCAATATAATTCCGGTTTCGAAGTTAAACGGATCCCACAACCACGGATCGGTTGACGACAACACGGACCATTTATACGGATCAACCGTATAGCCAATTGTAATTTCTGACCAAGTATTGCCGGACGTCCAACTGTCAACCGTAAAACGACCTTTATAAAAATAGTCCGGATCATCCGCAAGTATGGCGTTCATGCTCTTTCCGTGCAAATGCTCCATAATCTCAGTGTAGCGTTCGTGCCACTCTACATAATCGTTCATCACTCTGAACTTGAAAGACCCCGTACGATTTTCATATATAGGGTATCCGGTTAGGGACTCTGATAAATCCAGAGCCCCGTTTCCACCCGGAACATCAATATATGTGGTTTTTGGCTTTGGCGGCGCAAACACCGGTCTTTCAGTAGGGAGGATTTTCCAATCATCCCAAGTGTTTTTATCGCCAAATGTTATTGATTGAATCATCTTACACCCCTTCTGTTCATTGCCGCAAAACCGCCTAAAGCGTTGTCCATATCCGGAGCGATCTCGCCTACTAAAGCTCCGCTGTCGAGTACGACTTGCATACTTTCAAGCTTGGAAGCCATATTGTTGAAATCTGCTCTTAGGGAGTCGATAGCCGCGGATAATTTACTGTTTGCTTTTTCTGCTGCATCCTGCATCTTTCCAAATAATTCAGATTGATTAGCATTTCCATTTTGAACGTTCGTATCAATTGCCATAGCTAAGCTCATACCGCGATTTGCGCCAAAAGCACCGTTAATCATCCCTATGCCGTTTCTTACATTGGTTAAATCTACAACGGGTGTGATAGTGGGTTGTATGTCCAAGTCTTCGTCAAATGCCCCTATGACTGCCTCAGCAATTCCTCCAGTGACAACTGACATAGCATTTATTGCTGTTTTACCGGTGTCGGAACATGCCGTTAATACAGCTTTAGAATATTTTTCTATCCCTACCGCCATTCCAAAAACCATGTATTTACCAATCTCGGCAAATACTTTTGAAGGCGAGTTTATATCTGCCGTTTTCTTTGAGGCATCAATAACGCCTTGCGACATGTCGGAACTTGCTTTATTCACAATTCCTCTGTTTTCGATTATTCCATTTGCAAGCCCTTCACTGAGTGCGGTTCCCATTTTTCGTCCTTCGCGATTCATGACATGAACGACGCTACCGTTCCCACTGATAACGGTTCCGGTAAGCTCGTCAACATATGACGGATATGCTGAAGACACAGCGTCTTTAGCACCTTCAATATAACGCGACATGCCGTTATAACCTTTGTCATACATTTCCTCGCCAAATTCATCCCAACCGGCTTCGAGCATTATATTTTGAACAGTCGCAATCATTTCTGCTGTTTGAGCTTCAGTATCGGTTTTGATTATACCTACCTGTGTTTCAAAATCATCGCGAAGATCTAAAAGCTGCTTGTTCACAGATTCATCCAATTCGCGCATTTTTTCATTCCATGTATCGGTATAGTCATCAAGATCTACTTCTGCCTGATCCCTTAAAGCTTTTATTTGGGTGTCAGTTTCCTCACGCATATCTTCAAGCTCGTCCATGGCACGAGATTTTGCTTCGTTATGCTTGGTTGCCCATAAGGAGGCATATTGTGCGAGCTGCGAATCGCTCATGGAATTCAGAGCCTTTATTTGATTCACCGCAGACGGACCCATTTTTTGAAGTTCTTCAATCAAAGCCTCGTTTAAACCACGCGCTGATAATTCATCTAAGGTTTTATCCCAGTCCTCAAATTCCTCAACCTGATCCTGCAAATTTTTCATTAGCGTTGACGCGCTGACTTTGTCTTTTTCGCTTACCTCATCAAACAACCCATAAGCGTCGTACAAAGAATCAGTTCTGGATTTCAAAGCGTCCTCATACTCTTTATCCAGTGCCTCAATATCTTTTTGCATCTGCTCGTAGATCTCGGTTTCTTTGTCAGCGTATTCCTGAGTCAGTTGCAAACGCTGTTCGTTAGCGTCATTTTGAACACTTGCGCAATCGCTCTGATACTGTTTATATGCCTCATATAGTTCTTTCTGAGATTTGTAAATTTCTTTTTCATATTTCTTACGAGTTTCTTCATCCATACTTCCGTATTTATTTAGCATACGAATATTGGCAGCAAGCTTACTTGATAAGTTAAACATATCGTAATCTTCCTGATCCTGAATCCACTCCTGAGAATGTTGATAATTTCTTTGACGAAGTAAATCTTCATCATGCCTTATTTCGCGAATGATTCTTCGGTATTCTTCTGAGTCCTCGGTAAGAGTTGATAAATACTGCTGTAACTCTGTAATCCTATTTTGAAGTAAATCCGCTGAACCGTCTATAAGCTCGTGTTCAAGTTTGTACACCTGCTTATCGGCTTCTTTACGTTCATCTGTACCATCTATATACTGAGATTGAACGCGTTTCCACGCTTCTAATTCTTCCTGAAGGGTTAAACGGTTATATTCTTTTTCTTGGTCTATCCAATTTTTTGAGTTTTGGAATCTCTCATTCAGCAGTTCTTTATAGACGGAGTAAGCTTTCTTTTCAGCTTTGGTACGTTCTTCAGTTCCTTCCGCGTATTTTTCTGTCACGGTTTCCCAAAGTTCAAGCTCCTCCGCAAGACTCAACTCATCAAAGGCTTTTTTGTCCTCGACCCATTTTTCAACGTCTTCGAATGCTGAATTCGCAACATTTGCAATCTGCTCGGCAGCACCTTCTGTTTCATGTACTACCATCCATGCCGAATCTCGGATACCTTGAGCTAAGCCTTCGCCTATGTATCTACCGATAGCCATAAACGCACGTGATGGAGAATTAATTTCAAGAACATCGCAAGCTGACGAGATAACTTTTTCAGCTAATCCTACAGTGGAGTTTATAACTCTTGATGTCTGAGTCTTGTCGGAAATGCCCTTTTCAAATCCCTCACCGACGGATTTACCTATGCTCATAAATACTTTAGATGGTGAATTTATGTCAAGATTTACTTTAGCCGCCTCTGCTACTTGACTCGCCATTGATCTTGCCGCTTCAACTGCGCTTGGGGTGCCCGCTCTTATCCCGGAAGCTAATCCGGATGCTACATAAGAACCGGCATTATAAAATGAATTGTAATAACTCTCTATGCTTGACACCGCAGATGACATTATTGTCTTCACAGCATCGGAAACGCTTGACGACTTACTTGTTATGGCATTCACAAGTGCCGTCATACAGGTTGTTCCGGCATTTTGAAATTCCCCCGCTTTTCCGCTTATAGAAGAAACACATCCGTTGATCATGGAAGTTATCGCAGACGTAGCTTTTGATGAGCCGTTTTCGAATGAAGCTGCAAATTTATCAATGCCGATATTTCCAAGCTCTGTTAAAGCATTCGAAAAACCACTCAGCTGGGCGGTAATTCCTGAAACGTTAATACCCGAAACAGTATTCGAGAAATCTGCTAAACTTTGACCAAATTTTACAAGATTTGCGCCAAATGTGTCCATATCATTGTTACCGGCGAAAAAGCCCGCAACACCGCCTGAATTAGGAAGCGAATCTGCTAAATCTGATAGAGCTTGACCGGCTGTAACAGATTGCTGAATTCCGCTGACGTTAATACCTGATACTGCATCGCCGTATTCTTTTATGGCTTTGCCGAACGGTACCAACTTTTCACCGAATTGGTCAATATTGTTTTCACCGGCGAAGAAACCAGCAACTCCTCCGCTTTCGGGTAGAGCATCCGCTAACTCAGCAAGAGCCCGTCCTGCATCTACAGACTGCTGGATTCCGCTTGTGTTAATACCTGCTACGGTATCTCCGTATTCTTTTATGGCTTTGCCGAAAGGTACCAACTTTTCGCCGAATTGGTCAATATTGTTTTCACCGGCAAAAAAGCCCGCAATCCCGCCACTGTTAGGTAGAGCATTCGCTAATTCAGCAAGAGCTTGTCCTGCCGTTACTGATTGTTGAATACCGCTTGTGTTAATACCTGCTACGGTATCTCCATATTCTTTTATGGCTTTGCCGAAAGGTACAAGTTGTTCTCCGAAAGACGCAAGAGACGAACCACCGGTTATCCATGATGTCATGCTGTCTTTAAATCCGGCTCCGGTTAGAGCTAATATAGCATCAGCTAAGGTTTTTACATTATTTACAGAACCTTCATCCAAACCGCTTATTCCGTCAAGAAACGGCTGCATATTGGTCATAAACAGTGATAGATTCGTTCCTATTTCAGGTAATCCGGAGGACATTCCTCCCAATAAACCACCGATTATATTTCCGAAGAACGCGCCCAATCCATAGCCAATTTGCTCTAAAACAGCCATACCCGTGTTCAACCAAGTCTGCATATCCGGAATATAAGTCACCAATGCGCCTATGCCAACCATTAAACCACCGATTGCTGTAATTAACGTCGCTAACGCGCCTATGCCAATAAATGCCGCGGGACCACCAGCTCCGACAAGTGTGAGAATAGCCAATGCGCCAGACATTGCTAATAATAATATAGATAAAGAGGTCGCGGTTTCAATCGACGGTTGAACATTGAAGTGTGCCATTAAACCTAAAATTGCGCCGAGTTCAGCTACAACTAACCCCATTAATGCCATAGACCCTATTGCCGAAGCCGAAACACTTCCGATTTTACTTAAGATAGCCAACGCACCGGACATAGCCAGCAGTAGAGTTGACAATGAAACAGCGGTGGGAATTAGAGTTTCAGCCGGTATTCCAGATAATATATAAAGAATTCCGGCAAGCAATCCTATAGCGACCGATATTGCCAATATTGACCCCATCGCTCCGCTTATATTTGAAGCCATTTTTTCGACTAAAGCAAACATACCCATAACCATAGATAGTGCAATAGTTGCCGCCGCCAGTTTACCGGTATCAATAAAGGATAACGCCGCGATAGAAGCTGTCATCAAACCTATAGCAACCGTCATAGCGATTATGTTACCTTTACAATCTTGTGCTCCTTTTGTAGCATATATCATAGCAGTCATCATAGCAGATAGCAAACCAACGGCAATAATACCCTTCGCTAATCCTCCGATATCTATAAGACTGAGTACAATTGCTACTCCTGCTAAAATGCCTATTGATAAAGACATCGCAAGTAATGTTGCAGAAACGCCTTTAAGTCCACTTCCTCCTGCAAGCCGTGTTGCAGCTATAAGCCCTGTGACAATGCCGCCAAATAAAGTGATACAGATAACGCCTTTTGCGATACTGCTTGGATCCATATTAGCAACTATTTTGATAGTAAGCGCCATTAACATCATAGCAGCAGATACGCCTATAATAGCAGAACCTATATTGCCAACATTATTTCCTATAAGTTTAGTAGCCGCCATCAAACCGGTTATTAGTCCTCCGAACAGAGTCATGCAAACAATTCCTTTGGCTATCTCGGAAGGTTCGAATCCGGAAACAACTTTTATAACTCCAACCATTAATAACATGGCTGCTGATATTTTTAAAATAACACTGCCCAAATTACCTATGCCTTTACCTGCTAATTTGGTAGCTGCCATCAAACCGGTAATCAACCCCCCAAACAGAGTCATGCAGATTATGCCTTTAGTAATTTCGCTTGGCTGAAGCCCCGAAATAGCTTTGATTGCGGCTGTCATAAGCAACATTGTTGCTGCAATTTTAAGCATTGTTGTTCCGGCTTGTTCAATTTCTGTGGCTCCAGCTCCTTTTGTCATCTTTCCAAGAGCTAATAAAATACCTGTTAATCCTACTATCATAGCGGTGAGTCCGCCTAAAACAGGAGCTACGTTTCCCTCGTTTAAAAATTCCAGTTTCTTAATAGCGGAACCCATGATGTATAATGATGCTGCCAAACCAACAAATACCAACGCCAGTTTACCGAAGCCTTCACCGGATATATCCATTTTACTTACTGCAAACGATAATACTCCGAGTATGGCCGCTAATGCTCCCAACGCGCCTATCGCACCCCAAAGTTTATCAGTTTCGAGTCCGGCAAGCACATAAACAGATGCTGATAATACACCTATGGCTATGGCTAATTCCATAACTGTTTTAGATATATTTTTCCATTTATTTGGTTTTATGTTTTCAGTTAAAGCATCAAAGAAGCTTCCGATGCTATTGGTCATATGTCCTATGCCTTCTGCGGGAGCCGCAAAAGCTTTTATGGTGTTTAGTAAGTTATTAGCGGTATAAATTATACCTCCGCTTATACCGACCGCAAATACTTTTGAAAAGTCGATTTGGCTGAGAATATCAATACATTTTTGACCAATATTTCCGAATAAAGAAAACAAAGCAGAGAGTCCGCTCTCAACACCGTTTATAAAACCCTGAATAACATTTTCGCCGATTGCAAAGAATTCAGTTGATGGTGAATGTATACCCAAAACCTTCTTTATAGCGCTCAGAATGCTGTTTCCTATTTCAATCATCACATTAGCAACGGTTGAAATTCCCGACTTTAATCCGTTGACAAGTCCGCTTATGATATATTGCGGAATATTATCGGTTTCTTTTAAGCCATCGATCCATTTACCGATCGAAGACGTCACCGATTCCAAAATAGATTTAAGATTTTTAATTCCATTTTGAATGGTTTCATTATTTTTAACCCAGTTGGCAACTGCTTCAGCCGCAGATTTAATAATCGGTACAACTGTGTTAATTGTTTTACCAAGCAAATCGTGCTGTTTTATCCAATCTCTGAATTTTATAACTGCTTCGCCAACGTAAGCAGTTACATCCAAGATATTGAGATTAAATGAACTTAATACTGCGGATAACACCCGAAACGCAGTGCTTAACGCTCCGCCAACAGCCGAGTGTATCAAATCCAAAGCCGCAAATAACCCTTTGAAAGTTGTTTTCAGCTTTTCGGCATTTTCTTCTGAAAGAATTAACCTCTGTGAGAATGAATGTATTCTCTCGGCAACTTTCGAAAAAGCTTCTGTGGAAATCGGTTTAACCATTTCGATCCAAGCGCTTTTTACTGTCGCCATAACACTTGACAGACCTTTAAGAGCGTTTCTGAATGAATCGATTATCAATTCTTTTCCGCTTGGCTTGGTCATGTTCTCAATGAGTTTATTAAGCGGTGTTCCGCTTTTTTCAGCTTCTTCGGCTAATTCACGGATTTTTGCCGCTTCTTCCTCGGTATAGCCGATACTCTGTAATTCCTCAGACGAAAGATTTCCTATCGTATTGGTTAATTCATCGGCAGAAATATTACAATCTTTCCAAGTCTTGCCATTGCGTTCCCAAACATAGTTTACGAGTTTTTGCATAGTCGCATACTCGTAACCTGCTTCAGTCAAAGCTTTAACTCTTGCTTCCCCGTTACCATAATTTCCATTAATTATCTCTCTGGTCACTTTGTTAAAGGTTTCAAGTTTATTCGTAATGTTATCAGCAGACGCAGAAGCGCTTTTCTCGACATTAACAAAACTTTGCAAAGTTTCAACAATTATGTTTTTGGCGATAGCGCCCGAAGACATAACTTTACCGAGTGAACCATATTTGTTTATCAACTCGTCTACTGATACTCCGTGTTTACTTGCTACCTCTGTAAGACGGCTTTGAAAATCTTCCATCGAAATTCCCGCCGACTCTAACTTAGAACTGAATTTGTCCCAATTCGAGTTAAAAACATTTATAAATTTCTGAATAGGATCTTTGATGTCCAAATTTTTCAAGAAAGCCGTTAATGTGTTAGCCATCGAGGTTACTGCTTTTACAAATACATTTGCAACAGGCTGAATAGCAGTCTTAATATCGTTTATACGTTCTCTGACGGCATTAAATAACTGAACTAATGCTCCGTTTTGTTCAACCAGAGGTGAAATAAACAAAGCGCCCATTCTTGCCAATGCCGCACGAATATTTGAAAGAGCACCCGTAAACGTTTCATTAGCTTTCTTGGCGTGTTCGCCAAACGCATTATCCATAGCATCAGCAAAAGTTTGGAAATCTAATTTACCTTTAGTAACCATATCTCGGACCTCTGCTTCAGATTTTCCAAGATATGTTCCCAAAGTAGCCGCAGCATTCATGCCTCTTGATGATAATGAAAGAAGATCGTCGCCCATTAAACGTCCCTGACCGGCAACTTTAGTAAATATTCGTCCTATCTCGTCATATTCGCTGTTTGTCATTGCCGCAACACCGGCTACGGCTCGTAGTGAATGAAACATCTGATCGCCGGCACGCATACCAGATGCTGCAAATTGAGAAGCAACCTTAGCCGCCGAATCCAAACTATATGCTGTTCCATCAACAGAGTCGTTTACATTCTGCATTACGGCAGCAACCGCTTCTTCATCTTTTAATAAACCTTGAAGTTGAAAATGCGCATTTTCAAGATTCATAGCTCTTGTTATACCGCCGCCAATAACTCCGTCGGATATAAAACTTGTAGCTTTGCTTGCGAGGTTCATCATAGAATCGGTTATGTTCTCGATAACCCTCATACCAACTATGCCGAGCGTTGAAAATCGCTTTTGAAGTGCTTCGACTCCGGAAGCAATACTTTCAAAAGATATATCTTTTGTGGCTTTGTTTATATTTTCAAGCCCTTTGGAAGCGTCACCAAGCTTCAGACTGTTTTTCAGTTTATCCAACGTCGACATGCTCGTCTTAACGTTAGCTTCAAACTGTTTATTGTCGAATCGCATTTCGACGACTCTTTCGTCGACTGTTTTGCTCATACGCTTGTAACCTCCCTCCACGCATCTTCTGCTATTTTATCGAAAAGCGGCTGTATAGCGGGATTGATATAATCTCTCCCTTGAACCCAACCGCCATTTCTTGTTCCGTGTCCGTATTGCAGAATTATAGCAATCGGCACACCTTTATTTACGTTTGAATTATAAAAACCAATTGAGGCTGAACCTTGTGAGTGATCTATCTTGTAATACCAAGAACTTGCTGTCTTGCCCGATTTTACAGGCGTAGCAGATGCGAGGGCGGCTACGCCTTCGCGACCATATTTGTCGAGACTTCCGAGCTTCGCAGCCTCTTTAACTCTTTCGAAGTATCGCGTCAACTTTGAAAAGTCACCCTTTTGTCTGAAGCTTATCATATCAATCACCCTTTCGAATTTAATCGTTTTCTTCGAGCCGCATTGAGAGCCGCGTTACGGCTCATTATTTCTCTTTGACTCATTTTTTTAGGCGGTTTATTTTCAATATTGCACACCCTTATTAAAGTCATTAACCTGTTAAGGTGCCATTTTTGACACTCAAACGGTATATGTAAAGCAATCATCCAGCAATAAATTCTTTCACTGGTGATTATCTTGTTTGTTCTTGGTTTATGTTCACTTTTTCTAAACCAAGTGGCTGTCATCGGAGCGTCTATATACTTATCAATTTGCTCCAGATTATCCCGTGTTAGAAATTCATACACACCCGGATCAACGTTTTGTGTTATTGTCATACAGCGTACATAATCTATGATTTCTTCATGTGTTTTTTGTTTTGAAAAGAACGGTTTACACCATTTCGATTCCCATTTTGAAAGTGAAACAAGAGAATGCTCCAAAACGAGAGATTGTTCCTTGGTGCTTAAAAACCGTTCGTTTATTTCATCCCATAGTTCGTTTTCGGGTATCGTTATATGAAGCATCCTCGTTCACTCCTTTATTTTTACATTTTAGCAGGCAGAACCGTTGCTGATTGTTTACTTACACTTTTAGGAATAATTCCGTTTATAAAATCAGAAGCCGCATCAGCATCGGTTGCAAGCTCCATAAATAATTTCGAATATGCCTCTGTCTGCGAGAAAGCTGTTGAGATTTCTTCAGACTTGATGAATCTCTTGCCATCATCACTCTTTTCTCCATAAGCTTTTAAAAGAAGCGATTTGAATATCTTCATTATCGTGGGTGTATCCTGTGCTGCGACAATTTTCTTTACCATTTCTGAAAATCCGCCTGTCGTGCCATATTCCATTTCCATTAACTCTGCCTCTGTGAGGTTGAAATAGAAATCCTCTTTTCTTTCAACACCGTTGCAGTCATTGTATTCAATTGTTTTCTTTAACATAATAAATTTCTCCTTTCGATAAAAAAAACACAGAGACGTCTAAAAATATGCGACTGACGTCTCTGTATATTTTGTTGCTTTTTATTTCACGGAACTTAATCCATATTCATCTCGAACGGTTCATCAAGATTATCGTTTTCGTCTGATAAAACAGATATATTTCGAACTGCTATATTCTCAGACATGGGTTTTCCCACGTAATATAATATAACATCTGTTATTGTTTCCGTAGACGGTGAAAGTCCGACATTAAGTATTACATAATCGCGCTTAGACACAAAACGGTTAATATGTCTGCCGGCTGTCAGAGGATCTATTCTCGCAATGCTTTGGTCGTAAGTGCTTACTCCATCCTCGTCAGTATAATTTCCAATTAACTTGAACATGGTCGCATCGGTACTTGTGAACTGCACTTCATAAGTTTTTCCGCTGACCAAACTTCCAATCTGTCTTCCGTCATATAAATGTTGATTGTTGCCTATAGAATCAAGTTCCGTTATTAGTTTTTTGAGAAAAGATCAACGAGTTCTTCCGGAAGAGGAAGTCTCGGTTCTGTATCAGTTGTACCATAAAGAATATCTTCAAGTTCCTTAAGCTTAGTTTCGTCAGTTTTAGTGCTATCAATGGTAACGGATGCTGTTGGTTTAAATCCGGGTACATTAACCGGAGTTGTGGAAAGTTCCCAAGAAAGAGTGGTGGCGTCAGGTGAATCGTTAATCGATTCGTATCCTTTTTCGGACGGTTTCGCAGTGGCTCCATAAATGAGGTGAATCTTATAACCATAGTCAGATCCATCCTCATCGTTACCAATCCTTGTAACGTAGGAAAGACCAAACGGTACACGCTTTTGCTGACCGATTGTTACACCATCTGCAAGCGCAGCCGAGCCGTCGCACTCCATGAATTCATCAGGATACGTATAAGCTTCAAGCGTAGCGCCAAATTCCTCGGCAGATATAATATTAAGGTACTTGATATTATCCGCATACAAAGCTGTAGGTTCGCCTCCCGACGGGCTTTCGGTCATTGATGTTAATCCGTTCCATGCAACACCGTTGGGATACGTTCCATTCTTCAAAAGATATAGTACGCCTTTTTCTATACCGGTTTCGTAGAGGCGTTCACCGGTTTTATCCCATTCAAGTTTTCCCATTTGAGATATCCTCCTTTAAAAATATAATAAAAATACATCATGATTAAGATTATCAGCCTGATAGTTTCGTTGATGTCTGCATAGCGGAAGCTGTGCGATCTTTTCAACAAATTTACTATCCGGATTCTTATCAATCAAAGTTATTAAATATGCACAAGTTTGTACATATGCCAAATTATCCCCGTGCAAAGTATCAATGTTGTTTCTCGAATAAACTACGGCGGGGTAATTCATCTTTACCGATTCCGGAGGCTGAAAATAAACGTTGCGGCTACCCAAAATACCACAAAGTATTTCATGTAATTCTAAACGTTTACTCATTATACACACCTCCGACCGTCAAGACTAATCTTGGAAAGAGTACTTCTACAGACACTATTTTCCATTTAACATCAGAGTTGTCAAAGCATACATAACGCATCAAATGGAAATTATTTCTGGCATATGGGTCGGCTACTATGCTGATTTCATTCGACACGTTTATGTCATCGTTCAAATGACCGGAAGTTTGAAATTTGTTAGTGTTTCGGAGTAAATCGCCGCAACATTCACGTTCGGTAATTGATTCTTCCCATACCCCCGGAGTCGTTTCCATAGTTTCAAAGTAACCGATTATCCCATGAAATTTTGCCATTTTGAATTTCCTCCGAAAATCAATCCTTTACTGCACTAAGCGTAGCAAGTACAGCTGTCGTGGCGGAAGAACTGTTAGCCGTTACATATGTAACCGTGCCGATACCGTTCTTAATAATGAAGCTTATAGGCACGAAATAATCATTGCCGATTATAACAACCGCTCCCTTTAAAAATACTTCTTTAAGTTCATCCGTCTTGAATTTCTCGGTGCAGTCCGAATCGGTATAGGCTGCTGTATCATTTGCTTTTCCATAAACACAAACTGCTCTTACATGCAAATCTTTTGCGTCATCATAAATTCTATCCATTTAAGACTTCCTCCTTTAATTTTTAATTACTCAGACTTCAGTACAATAGCTGAATAAGGCTTGGTTAACGCGCCGGAACACCGAGTTTCGATCAAGTACTTCATCTGATTGTAATCGATATCGAAGTCATCGAACATATTAACCGCACCGCCCTTATCGGCGCCAACATTGTAATCGTTAAGGTCTACAATAACGCCGTATACGTTATTGGGAACGATGCTTGCGGGAACTCTGACAATTCTGTTAACATTCATTGCGAGCGCAAGCTCATTCATATCCTTATACATACGACGACCGTCTCCGTCTTCAAGAAGAAGCATATCAGTAATAGTCGATGACGCTGCGTACAATGTCGTGTTACCGGAGCCTTCGTAATCATCCTGAGCCTTAACCGCCGATGTGATCAGCGCGTGACCGAGCTTTTCATCAGCAGACGGAGTAACCACCTTTTTAATAGTATAAAGCTCTGCGTCCGCAACAATAGGTATAATGTTCGACTCTGAAATCTTATCCTCTGCAAGTGTTGAACGACCATCCCCAAAGAGAATAGCTCGTGCGATTTCTTCATCAAGCATCATTCGCATTTCACCCTTAAGCCAAGCTACAACGTCAAAGCTTGTGATGTCATTCACATCGTCTCTGTCGAGCTTCTGCTTCTTGTAAACAGTGGTCGGATCAACGGTTCTCTTAAGAAGACCGAATACCTCTTCCTTCTTAAGCTTGCCCTTCATATAACCCTTGGCTCTTGCCTCATCTTCACGAAGATCTGCGAAAACCATTTTGATGCGACTGAACGGTGTGTGGTGTACTCCGCTCATAACGGTATCAACCCAACCCTCAGGCTGGCTTTTAATAAACTGCGGTGTTTCCCCATTTACTGACTGATACTCCGGGAACAGCATATCGATGTTCTCAATGCCGTAATCCGCTGTATGCGCAAGAAAGCTTTCTTTAAGACTTCCGTAACGCTTACCATCACCTATGATTTCAGCCATATCGGAATGCGAAAGAATATTTTTATCCTTCTGCTGACCTTCCTGCTCAAATACATTATGTTTCATTGAATTTTCCTCCTTCTCAGATTCGTTCTGTTTTGCTTTATTGTCAGAGGCTTCTTTTTTGCCTTCTGATTTTCCGTCTTCATATGCTTGTCCGATCATATTGTGAACAACCTCTTTTTGCTTGTCATTTAACGAATTGAATATCTGCTCAATGGTTTCATCGTCGGATTTGTTATTTTCTTTATCAGCAGACTTGTTATCATCAGTAACCGCCGAATGATAAAGCATAATATTCTCGTCATATCCGAGAATAAGACCCGCGTCCGTGTCATCGCCATGAGCCAATACTTCATCAATAAAAGCACCCGGATTTGCACCTGCAAGAACCAAACTCAGTTCTCTGATGCAACCGTGGATAACATCTTTACCGACTTCCACAAGGTTGTTAGCCCAAATTGACAATGAACGAACATCACCGTGTTGTACAAGCTTTTTAGCTTTTAAACCGTTTTCACTGTCATTAAATACGCAATATGCATACACGCCGTCATCACGGTTTTGAAGTAATGCGTGACCGAGTACGTTCTCGGGACCTGTATGTTTATGATCCCATACTAAAGGTACCGTGGCGCCGTCATTACCCTTAAAAGCGTTCTTTCGGATTGTTCTGCCATCGTAACAAAGCATATCATTTCTCGTGGCCCAGCCACTGAAATCATATTTTTCATCCATTTTGATTTTCCTCCTTTATTTGTCGTTGATTTTTTTTAAATTACCTATATCAAACGAATTTTTACCGGTTTCGTTCGGGCGACTCAAATTCTTGTTTCTCAGCTCATCCGCGCTCGGGTCATCAGACGGCTTCATGCCGATTGTCTGTCTAATCTCATTCGTTGATACTATTTCATTACGAGTAAGTTTATCAGCAATTTCAGCGAGATCGTTAACCGGAACGAGTTTGAATGGATCTCTATAGAACTCTATAGACTGATGTTGAGTCCGAGCTGTTTTAGTGAGAAACTTACGCTTCATTTCATCAACTATGGCTGATAATATAGGCTCAATGGTTCGGCTATGATAATTTAGCATGGTTTTATCGTCAGCTGTACCGTCTAATATACTTTGAGTGATTCCTAACTGGCTATATAGCATTCTCGTTAAATATTCAATCTGGGTCATTAGATTATTTTCAACTGAGCGATTCAACTGTGTAATTCGCTCCGTACCATCAGTATAAGCAATACCGTACTTGCTGCCGGATAATTGATTTTCTATATCTTTCCGCCTATTTTCCGCTTGAACTCGTCTTGCTTCCGTTCTTATAACATAAGGGAGCTGTACGATAAGATCAAGTTTACCGCTGCTGCTCTGTTCGTCTACCACATCTAACAGATTAAGTTTACGAATCAATCTCTGCATAGTGGAATTTGGTTCGTTTATAACCGCATACAGTGGATTTTCGATAATTGCAACCATACTTTTCGGCAATACAATTTCAGCCTTTCTTCCGAGATTTTCGTTATAAACTTGAACTTTAATATGCTGCGGATACCATTCCACAATTTTACCCGTTCGCAGTTTTTCGATTCCGTAAGAACTTGTAAATTCGGGGTTGTCATCGGTATCCGTAGGAACGATAGCAACGCTGCCCTCGTCAAACATAGATATTACTACGTCCTGAATAAAAGCCCTTGCCGTTTGGTCTATATTGGCTTCAAGGGTCAGACAATTGTTTAAAAGGGAACCAACGGTCGATAAATAACGCCCATCATTGTCTAACCTGACATGCTGAATGTCATTTAAAGATACGTCAAGTGCGATACGGTTGTAAATAGGAGTGACTATGGACTGCGAATTACCGCGAGTCATTCTAACTCTATCAGGTCGATAGGATGAACCGTTACCGATTTGTCGGTAATACCTAATCGGGTTATTATCTCTGAACGCATTCCATGCGTGTTTTATTCTTGAACCTAAAGAAATTTCCATCTGCATTTCTCACCTCCTATTCGAACGCGTCTTTATTTCGCTTATATGCTTCGTATGCGTCCATCATTGCTGCAACAGCATCAATTTTCGCATCTCGCCGCTTCTTTAACAGTTTTCTGTTTCCATTTGTGTCTTCCATGACAATGCAGTTTCCCATAGCAAAAGTCATAAGTTCTTCATCAAATAAAAGCATCCCTTCTTCAGAAAGTTTTTTCAGCTCGCCCAAAGGAACCGTTTCAGTCTTTGATCCTTGTACGATTTTTTCAAGACCGAACGGACCGTTTTCGCTTTCCCATCGATTAACAAATTCTTTCGCGTTGTACGGGTCGAAGCCAAAACATCTGACGTCATACCCTCGCTCTGCTATATGATTGTCTAAATCCTCATAAACGTCCATCATATCGAGAACCGTTCCCTCGAGAACGATAAGACTTCCTTCATTTATGAAATCTTCATATTTATTTCTCATAGCTAACGGAAGTTTATCAAGCGTTAATTTTGAAATATAGTTCCTCGTTTTAATCCCGAAAGAACCGGTTGATAACGGAAACAAAAAAGTGAAAGCACAGAAGTCATCTCCCTGAGATAAATCTCCGCCTAACGAACACGGCATTTGCCAATATTCTCTTTTTTTATGTGGTAGGGTTTCTTCATATGTAAAGAAATACGTATATCCTTCCATTGGCAATCCAAATCGTTTTGCCAAAATATCATTTCTTGCCGCCGGAGCTTTTTCAGCTCTTTCGACATCAAGCTGATATGTTTCATAGCTAACAGTCTTTCCAAGATTGGGATTAGCCTTTAACCACATATCGGGATTACCCACTTCGTTAACAGAGTCAAGCTTATACCACCAAATGGAAACATGCGGATTGACATACTCGCCTTTAAGAATATCCATTAATTCCATTTTGATTGTATCACCGGGACCGTTTCTTACAGTACCTTCTGAACTGACCGCTATGATTATGTAGTCATCATTTTTTGATGCTCCTTGCTCAAGTGCGCCTATAACATCTTCTCTGACATCGCCTGACAACCATTCGTCGACAGTGTTGATTTTACTGTTTAAGCCCTGAAGCTTGTCTATTGACATCGGACGTATTTCACAAAGAGAACCTGTCAAGAAATTCTCAATACCTTTTTTTGTAGCAGCCAGTTTAACACGGTTTGCTCTCGAGCCGGTTGTGTTTTGCAAAGACCCCTCGGTTAAGAATTTAAACAACGGTCCGCGTGCTCTCGTGATAGATGTCCTCATAGGCGCAAGAACTTCCTCAGCCTGACGCATGGTAGGGGAGGTGTGTACCTGATGGGTAGTAGAAGTATCAACATTCAGGTAGTAGTTATGCACGTATGATTCATATTGTGATTTGGCAGCACCTCTTGCAACTATGAGATATTGCTTCTTTATAAGTCGTTTTTTTATTCGCCTTTTCACGTAATGCCCGCCGTGTCCATCGCGATTTGGTTCGTAAACGCTTTTATCAACAAAGTAATACCAACCTAAAAGGTCTTCCGCCCATAGCTTAAAACTATCTAAAAGTTTTAAATCCCTGCCATCCGTTAAAGTTAATTCGGCTTCGCAAAATCGTATAAAACCCTCAACAGCTTGGTCATCGTAGTATATACCCGGATTTGCAATCATGTTGTCTATATGATTCATTCGCATTTCGACCTCTTTGCATACCGGAATCTCTCCTCTGATTACGGCGTCCCTAAACATACCGTAATATTTGGGAACGGCCGTATTAGATAAAGCCATCGTATATCACCTACTTGTCTTTTTGCCCTTTTTTGGGATTAACTACGTTGGAGCCCACAGCTTTATTAACTATACTTCCCATTGCATAAGTGACAGCCTGAGTTGCTATATTCTTCCCGGATTTCTCTAAGACGTCCATAACAAACGATTTTCCTTTGCTGGTTTTAGCCTGCTCACTGCTTTTAGAAAGATCTTTATAACGTTTTTCCAATTCAAGCCTTGAGATCCTTTCTCTTAGTTCGGAGTCAGACATTTCTTTCACCGTTTTATGTTGAGATGCTGTGGAAGGTTCTGAACTTCTCTGTTTATCTGAAGTCGTACCTACTTGTCCGGTCTGTAAACGGCGTTTACCGGCAGGAGTTAGCGAACCATCCTTGTTTTGGTATCGCCGCACACCCCATTTCATCCCAAGGATTCCGTGATGCATCAATTCGTTATTATCCATTTTGAATTTCCTCCTTTTCACCGGGGTCGACAGTCACATTAATCCGCCACTCAAGTTCACTTATCTGTCGATTTATGGCTTCGATAGAGGCTGTGCCGAGGGGTGGATCGAACAATAATTTTACTTTCAGATACATATACGATTTCAGTATTTCCAAACGAGAATCCGACTTTAAAAAGTCAGTCCATTTATCAGTCTTATCTCTTATAAAATAACCTTCGGACGGACCGACTCCGAGTTGTGTTAATACTGAAAACACTGAATTGATATGCATAATAATATCGGGGTCAAAGTATTCATACTCTTCGGCTATTCCCAACATTTTCTTAATTGACGTGAGTATACTTTCCATTTAATTCCTCCATTTTTTTACATTTCCGCTCTTTACAAAGCCCGCATAATGTTTTATAATAGCGTAAAGTCCGCATGAAAGCGAGATATTACCTTGAATAAAGAACTCATAAGCAAGAATGATATATTGACTCTGATCCCCCAATCTGTACGTCAACTATCATCACATTATTGTACCTTGACCACCGATATAATAAACATACAGACGGACTTGGTAAAAAGCGGAAAAGCTCATTCGGCATATATGTTGATAGCATATGGATTTGTTTTATCACCGTTTATAATCTTATTGATAGCAGCTGCCGTACACATAACAAACCAATCGACAAAGAATGAAAATTGAGTATCTATTGTTTCCACGGGCAAGTGTCGTTTTTCTTTCTTACAGCAAATGTTTTGACAAAAAAAAAAACCTCACCCAAAATAAATGCGGTATTATTGTATAAATTTTTTTTTATTAAAATATTAAAATCCAAAACACAGTCATTCATATTAACTATATCGTCATATGTAATCGGATTAATATGGTGAATTATTATTGAATCTGCTATTTCATATCCCGAAACACCCAAGTCACATCCGTTATCTCTGACTATGACTTTATCCCTAAATCTAAGCCATTCATAAGAATGATAAAAACTTTGATTTATATATCTCGCAAATCCGAATGTTTCTTCGCCAACGGTTCCGTTTAGCCGAAGATATTCAAATCGTTCTTCGAATGATGGTAGTTTTATCAATTCGTCATATGATTTAATAATTTTCTTCATCGTCTTCATCGTTTTCATGTCCGCTGTATCGTCTCATAGCGTTTAAAGCATTGCTATATAATTCTTCAATACGCTTAGCAGACTGTAGGTTTTGGGTCTTTGCCTCTATCAGTTCTTTTTGTTTCTCCAAAATCTCTTTTTCAATTCTTTCTTTTGTTGAACCGAGTTTTAGGTAGTGAGTTATGACCTGTGATGAGGCAGTGCCCTCTCTTAACTGTTTCTCGGCTAAATCAGACGCTAAGGATATCAACTGATTTTCACGGGCTTCGGGTGTCAAAGCCGGTCGCATCATCCGTTGTTCACCGGAGCGTTTTGCAGCTTTACCTTTAGCCATACTTGTTATCTCCTTTCCGATGATTGTAATAGGGTTTATATCGCGAGACGGTAAATATCAATGGAGTTTACAGATACTTTTTGGTGACTTTTTATCAGAGTAAAGCAATGACTTTTTCAAAAAATATCCCCCGGAGAATTTTTGAAGACCGCCGCGATGAGGGAGGGGGTGTCGATTTCGCGATACCCCCCTATGTCCTTTTGCTCCGACAGACCGCAGTCCGATGGAGCCAAAAACGAAAGCAACAATAAAAATGCTTCAACAAGCTCTGAATATTCAACGTTTTCACATTAAAAAACAATAAGGCATTTAAAGAGACTTACAAAGACCGTTCCGTTCATTATTCGCCGAAAGGAGAAGAGAAATATGAAAGGAGGTTCCGCCTTAAACAACTTTAGAACCGGTCTCAATAAGCCCTTTTTAAATGCCTTAAAGTTAATAACATTTTTTGTTAAACATTCACAATGCTAAGAATTTATTTTCATTGCTGTCGAATCATTTAATAAAGTCACAAACATGCTTAATTATGCAATCTTCCGTTTTTTAGTGACTTTTTTATAAATGTTCCTGAAATCGTATTTAATTATTTCATCAATTGCTCTTTCAATCTCTTTATTGTTTTCTTCTTCGGTAAATTGGTCTGAAGTCCGAGCTATTCTTGCTAAATACGAACAAGAATTGTAACCTTTTTCTGTATCGAACAGAAACCAAGAAGTAAACTGTTCGTAAGGATCAAAAGGATTGTCGAACGTTGTTAACATACAAGACTTACTCATTCAGTTCACTCCTTTCATTTCAAATACTTTGATACGGTCGACGAAGAAATACCAAGTGCATCAGCGATTTCAGATGTACTGTAACCGGAATTCTTCATAGCATTAATTTTACTAATCTTTGCACTGCTCAACTGCGTTGTAGTGCGAGGCGTTGCCCGCTGTTTTAAATCATCAGAGTCAGCTTTGGTTATTATCTGCTCCAATTTGCTCGGACTTATGGCGCCGGCTTGAACTGCTTCCCATTCGCGGTCCGTAAACTTGATTGGTTCTCTATGCGCCCCGACAGAAGTACGCGCTTGAGTTAATGCACGTTGACTCGCTTTCTTTATTTCAGCCTTAGTCATATCGGGATAATCTTTTTTCATAGATGCTATCTTAGCGTTAGCCATAACTTGAGCCCGGCGTTCCTTAGGAGCGTTGGAATTTGCCAGATTAAGCTTGGCGTTCAGCGAGTCCACCTCATTTTGATACACTCTCTTAGCCGAAGCGGAGTAGGCTATCTTACCCGTGGACATCATCTCTTTTCTTGCCCTATTAGCAAGCCCCTTCATTTGATTCGCATAGTCAGCGTATGCTTCTTCGATGGGGTGACCCGATGATAGTTTACGGGCATCATCAGTTTCCGCCATAGCCGTGCTCGGTTGGGTGCGGGTCTTGATTTTACCGGTCTTTTTATCCACATATACAGGGTCGTCTACTGTTTTCCATGACTGCTTGCCTGTCTCAGGGTCGATTACAGGGCTGCCTTTTCTTTTAATTACCGATACTTCGGACTTCGAGCGGGAGATAAGCGTTGACGCGCCCTCATGGTATCTGCCGTCTTCATCAACTCTGCCTTGATACTTCTTTTTTAAAGAAGCAATTCCGTTATCAATCTCGCTCTGCTTATAGTCAAGCTTATGTTTTTCAGCATCAATAACAACCATGCTGTGTCGAACCGCTCTTGCTTTCTCTTCATCAGTGGCTCCTTTTAAAGTCATATCGGTTATGAGATTTGAAATCTTACCCATCTCGGTTTGAGTATTCTTCATATACTTCATACCTTTTTTCTCAGGGTACTCGGCTTTAGGGTCAAAACCTTCCAACCCTTTCAACGGCTGAGTTGACGTAATTTTTATCTTGCTTCCCGGCGAATTACATGGTATCACCATAACAGTGTCGCCGTCAAAGTCTGCGCCTGACAGTCTTTCTGCAACTTTACTATTAATACCGATTGCGTCTTTAGGCGTTGTACCTAAAACCTTCTTTGCTTCCGGCTGCTTATTGTTAACGGTAAGTATCGGTATCTCAAACGTACCGCCGTGAGGGTATCTGATAAGAGCTACAGTTTCACCATTCTTATAATTCGGAGCATATACCTCATTATCTTTAATGGATGTGATAGGTAATATTACCTGATATTTTTGACGCGGAAGCGCCGCTGCCTGTAGGTGAACCGCTGCGGAATCACAATCGTCGGCAAATGATTTAAGCAGTGCTTTCTTTACAGTCGGATTGGTCAGTGAACATATCTCGTCAAACTCTGAAA
>JAUNPN010000214.1 GCA_030536655.1 bacterium
TCTGACGGCAATCTGCTTGCTTCTCTTTTCCCAAACGCATTGGTGAAAAGAGTTCGGATTATAAGCATGATGAATTTACGGATAATATCTAAATATATGATAACTAAAAAAGGAGAACGATAATGATACTGACTATAGATATAGGCAACACAAATATTGTATTCGGATGCAGCGACGGAAAGGACGTCCTTTTCATTGAACGCATCGCAACCCGTTCAACCTCAACCGATACAGAATACGCTATTTTCTTTAAAAATATGCTTGATATTCATTCAATAAATATAAGCGATATAGAAGGAGGAATTATTTCTTCTGTTGTTCCGTCGGCAACAAATCTTGTTAAGCGTGCGGTAAAAAAATTATCGGATATTGATATAATTGTTATCGGTCCGGGAATTAAGACCGGATTAAAAATTGTAACAGACAATCCTGCCCAGCTCGGAAGCGACCTTGTCGCGGATGCGGTTGCGGGAATTGCAGAGTATCCCGTGCCGCTTGTTATCCTTGATTTCGGAACCGCGACTACTTTTTCGGTTATAAACGAAAGGAAGGAATATGCCGGCAGCATTATTATGTCCGGCGTAAAGGTTTCGCATGATTCACTCGTAAGCAGAACGGCGCAGCTTCCTAAAATAAGTCTTGAAGCGCCTAAGCACGTTGTGGGAACAAACACAATCGACTGCATGAAAAGCGGACTTATATACGGAACAGCTTCAAGCATAGACGGTATGCTTGAAAGAATAGAGGACGAGCTTGGCAGAAAAACAACCGTTATCGCGACCGGAGGACTTGCCCCAACGATTATACCCTTATGCAAACGCAGTATTGTAATAGATGATATGCTGCTTCTTAAGGGACTTATGATAATATATAACAAGAATAAGGGTTAAGAAAATGCTGTATGAATCCGAAAAACGAATAATGACGGCTTTGTGGAAGGCGGGAAGCCTGAAAGCCTCGGAGCTTGCGAAGCTCATGAATGAGGAAACGGGCTGGAATCGTAACACTACTTACACAGTAATACGCAAATGCATTGAAAAAAAGCTCGTAAAGCGCACCGATCCGGGCTATATCTGCTCGCCGCTGATTTCGAGAAAGCAAATTCAAATGCAGGATACAGAGGAATTTTTGGAACGAGCATTTGACGGAAATATTTTGAAGATGTTTTCTGTACTGTCCGGCATAAAGCCTTTAAGCCGTTTTGAAATCAAAGAAATCAAAAGACTTCTTAAGGACACACAAAATAAGGCAAGTACTTAAATGTACCTGCCTTATGTCGTTATTTTACGTCAACGTCCTCACCTGCAAGAATTTTATTCATTGTTCTTGCCGCGCACATCTTGCCGCACATTGAGCAGGTGTGCTTTTCCTCCGGCGGAAGCTCGTTATAGAACCTCATCGGTTTTTCCGGCTCAATCGCGTACTCGAACATTTCATCCCAGCATACGCGCCTTCTTGCATCGCTCATCTTGTCGTCAATATCTCTTGCACCCGGAACGCCCTTTGCAATATCTCCGGCATGAGCGGCTATCTTCGCAGCTACAATGCCCTCCTTAACATCGTCGGCATTCGGAAGTCTTAAATGCTCCGCCGGTGTAACATAGCAGAGGAAATCGGCTCCGTTTGCGGCGGCAATCGCTCCGCCTATCGCTGATGTTATATGGTCATAGCCGGGCGCAATATCGGTCACAAGCGGTCCGAGCACATAAAACGGTGCATTGTGGCAAAGCCTTTTTTCAAGCTTCATATTAGCCGCGATCTCATCAATAGCCATGTGACCCGGTCCCTCAATCATTACCTGAACGTTCTTTTCCCACGCTCTCTTTGTCAGGATTCCAAGCTCAACAAGCTCTGTAATCTGAGAAGCATCCGTAGCGTCATGAGTAGAACCCGGACGGCATGCATCGCCAAGACTGATCGTTACATCATACTTTGCAAGAATATCAAGCACTTCGTCATAATACTCATACCATGGATTCTCATTTCCGGTCATTTCCATCCATGCAAAAATAAGCGAGCCGCCTCTTGATACAATATTCGTAAGTCTACCGCCGCTTGCCTTGAATACTTCCGCAGTTCTGCGGTTAATTCCGGCATGAATAGTCATAAAGTCAACGCCTTCCTTTGCATGAGCCTCAATAACCTCAAGAAACTCCCGCGCGGTAATGTCCTTTAATTCCTTATCAAGATAACCCACTGCATCGTACATAGGTACGGTTCCTATCATAGCCGGGCAGGTATCGATAACCTTCTGCCTGAACTCGTGCGTTTTACCGTAGCAGCTTAAATCCATTATTGCTTCTGCCTTCATTTTTACAGCCATGTTTACTTTTTCAAGCTCTATACTGTAATCTGTGCAGTCCTTTGAAATGCCGAGGTTTACATTAATTTTGGTTTTAAGTCCTTCCCCGACTCCCTCCGGACTGATACACTTATGGTTCTTGTTGCAGGGAATTGCAACAGTTCCGCGTGCGACACGCTCGCGCAGAAGCTCTGCGTCAATCTTTTCCTTTTCCGCAACAATCTTCATTTCCGGTGTGATAATGCCTTTTTTAGCGGCGTCCATTTGTGTTGTGTACTCCATATGTATTTTCCTTTCATAAAAAAATGCGTTTCTGTCATATACAAAAAGAAACGCATAAAATCCGATACAAGTTTTCCGCCAAAAACAGCGGTTTAACTTCCGAGCCGCATTACCGGCACGGTCAACGGGTCGAAGCGCAGCTTCCTCTCAGCAATAAGCTCCCCTTTATTAACTTGATACAATTATATCATATGGGTCGCTGATTGTCAATATTTATTGACAATCGTTTTAACGATATATTGTCTTAAGCTTACTTATAATCCGAACTCATTTCACCAATGCGTTTGGGAAAAGAGAAGCAGGCAGATTGCCGTTAGCGAACGGCTCTGTATCAAGATTTTTTTCCAATGCCTGCTCTGATGTTTGATTATAAAAAGCGGCAAAGGCTCCAAATTAAAAGCTGAAACCTTCACCGCTTATGTATTACTTCCGCATCACATCATTTTGCAGCAACTGTTATCATAATATCATCAATTCCCGTATAATGCCGAGATCTCCGCTCTTATATGACGGGAAAAGCTTTATTCTGTGGCGCACCTCCATACAGTATTCTGAAACTGCGCTGTAAATCGTATCGTAGAATTCCTCTGCGACATATATCGAATTGTAATCCTTGCAGCTGACATCCCTTAAAGTTCTTCCCGCTTCGTCTGCGTTTGCCGCGTCAATGCAGTTAAATCCTTTGTTTCTTACAGCTTTTAAGCTTTCGTGTCTGCCGATAATACAAATCTTCATGGTTCTGCAGTTATTTAACATATGTCACACTCCCTTTCATATAAGGCAGTCTCTAAAACACATCATTGAGCCCGTTGAGCAGGTTTGCAGAACAGCCTTGTTTTTTAGAGATTTCCGGAAACAATCAATATATGGTGAGCTGCAATTTTATTAATTATATATATTATAATACATTTCGCCGAAAAAGTCAATTGAAATAATTGTGAATTTTGTGTGAATTTACGAATAAAAAAATTACATAAAGGTTATTTTTTATTTACCTCTTGAAAAAAAAGGATAAGTAGTATATAATATATAATGAGTATTTTTAGGGAAGCACTGATTAAATATAGTACGCAGTGAACACAGTCAGATTTTTCGT
>JAUNPN010000215.1 GCA_030536655.1 bacterium
CGCTGGTTCTCACCGGCTTTCGGCTATATTTCTTTTCTAAAAACGAAATCCCTGAGGAGGAAATTTATAATGAATTACAGTTTTATTGATTTAATTGCATCCAAGTATTGGAGCGAGGACATATTTGATGCACCCCATCGCCCTCAGGAGGAAGAAGATTTTTACTGCAAATACATAAACCCCGCGGCTGAAAAGGATTTCAAGGCCGGAACAGATATGGAAAGCTGTTACCTTGCATCAATCACCGCCTGGCGGAACGCCGCTTTCAGGGAAGGCTTCAAAGCCGGCGCGGCAATAATGGCAGAATGTTTCTTATAAACACATCAGCGTGTACCGCAAAACCGCAGTACACGCTGTTATACCTTACTTTATATACTTATCCAATGCGTCAGCATAAGCGTCAAAGCTCTGCGCTCCAACAAGTCTTTCAACCGGCTTGCCGTCAACAAAAATTATTACCGTAGGAATTGACACAATCCCGTAAGCGGTGCATAAAGGACCATTCTCGTCCACATTTACCTTACCAATCTTTGCCTTGCCTTTATACTCCTCGGCAAGCTCCTCTATAATCGGTCCCACCATTCTGCACGGACCGCACCATGTTGCCCAGAAATCGACAAGCACCGGCATATCCGACTTCATAACCTCTCCGTCAAAATTCGATGAATTTAATGTAATCTCCATTATTTTTCCTCCTTACATATTTTATCAACATATTTTTGAGCGGTTATTTTGCATTCAGCTCTTCCGCTCGTCAAATCTGTTACCTTTGCAACAAAACGCTCCGTATCATCAAGCGAGCATATCACCTTAAAGGTAACATCATTCTCATAAACCGTATCCTCAGTAGTATACCCGTCCTGACCGAGCATATACTGAATTTTGCCAACAAGAGTATAATCCGCTTTCACATCGACTATATTACATTTTTCTCTTATGACAGGCTTAGCCGCAAGAAGCCCTTCGCGCGCCGATGAGCTGTAAGCGTGAACCAGTCCTCCGGTGCCTAAAAGAGTTCCGCCGAAATACCTTGTCACAACAACCGCCACATCAACCAAGCCCGGCTTCCTTATTGCGTCAAGCACCGGCATTCCCGCCGTGCCGCCCGGCTCTCCATCATCGCTGTAACGGAAGATATTATTCTCATCAATGACATACGCGTAAACATTATGCCGCGCGTCCGAATACCTCGAACGCATAGCCGCAAGATACTCCAGCGCCTCGGCTTCACTGCTTACAGGCTTTACGTTTGCAATGAATTTCGACTTCTTCTCAACAAGCATCGCCTGTGCTTCACGCGCAACCGTCTTATAGCAGTCTTTCTTAGACATATCATTCCTCCGTCAAGTACCGATGTATTTTCCTATACATTTTTTCATCCACAAGCATTTCCATCTCCGTCCCGTCCGCGCCGTAGCCTTCGCTTATCACCTTTTGCCTGTCGTGAAGCTCACTCACAAGCTGTCCTTCGCTGTACGGAATTACCGCCTTTACCCTTCGCTTTGCACCGGGCGCGGCATCCGAAAGCGCTCCAATAAGCTTATCAAGGTTCTCATGCGTTTTCGCACTTATATACACGCAGTTTCCGTCACGTGCTGCCGCGGGTCCGCCGGACTTGTCACATTTGTTGAACACATATACTTCCGGCTTACCCAACGCGCCTATATCGCTCAGTACGTTTTCAACAACCTTAATCTGATTTTCCATCTCCGGACTTGACGAATCAATCACATGAAGGATTACATCTGCAACCACAGCCTCTTCAAGCGTTGACTTAAACGCTTCTATAAGATGATGCGGCAGTTTTCTTATAAATCCTACCGTATCAACAAGCAGAATCCGCCTGTTATCCTCAAGGGTTATCGCTCTTGAAGTCGGGTCAAGCGTTGCGAAAAGCTTATCCTCCGCAAACACCTGCGCGTCCGTAAGCGCGTTCAGCAGCGTTGACTTGCCCGCGTTCGTATAACCAACAAGCGCGGCGGTAACAGTCCCGTCCTTCCTGCGGCGCTCCCGTATAAGGCTTCTGTGCTTTTTCAGTTCCTTAATCTGCGATTCAAGCGCGCTTATACGGCGCATGATATGCCGCCTGTCCGACTCAAGACGGCTCTCACCCGGACCTCTCGTGCCAATTCCGGCACCCATTCTTGACAGCTCTGTTCCCAAGCCTCTCAGCCTGGGAAGCCTGTAGCGCAGCTGTGCAAGCTCTACCTGAAGCTTACCCTCTCCGCTTTTGGCACGCATGGCGAATATATCCAATATAAGCAATGAACGGTCAAGCACCTTCACTCCGAGAAAATCCGTTATATTTCTCGTCTGCACCGGTGACAGCTCGTCATCAAACACAACAATGTCCGCGCCGTACATTTCAACCGCTTCCTTAAGCTCATAAAGCTTGCCCTCACCCATATAGGTTCCGGCTTCAAGGTCGCTCTTATTCTGTACAACCGAACAGATTACCTCGCCGCCCGCCGTATTTACAAGCTCGGCAAGCTCAGCAATCGACTCATCGGTTGTGTCGTTTACAGCGTCAATTCTGCCGGTATGCACTCCGGCAAGGATTACGCGCTCCTTTTTCTGTTCAGCATTTTCCATATATCACTTTACCGTTTTATACTTGTTTACTCTCATTTTCAGCATAGCCGACAGTCCCTCTGCGGTTCCGCGGTTTATTCCTTCCTTTTCCAATATGCTCACATCGCGTTTTGTGTGGAAAAAGAAGAAATACAAGGGAGTTTCGATTATCTCGTACATTGTGTCATAACGGAACTTCAGCACGCTTCCGTCCGTTTTCTCTCGCATTTCACTATCATAAAAGCTGAAAAATACGGTTGACTGCTCATTCTTTGCCGCCTTATACGGCTTTCTGTACGCATTCCTCGGATAAATTATCATTACAGCACCAATCCATGTCGGTATGAACATATACATAACCGGCAGCTCTGCGGTGTATGCCATAACCGCCAGGATCAGAAGCGCAGTTCCCACGATTGTCAATATAATTCTTGCAGTCTTCCACAGCTCGCTGTAATAGGTCTTGTACAAATCCTTCAAAAGCTTAGGATTCGTAACCGTTTTACCGCCCGCAAGCCTTTTATCCTGCGTATTCAGCTCTGTTTCCATAATCAGCCTCCCATAAGCTTCTTGATAAATCCGCCGACTGCTTCGGAGCCGAACGAAAATATCATATATACGATAAGGAACAGTACGCATGTAATAAGTCCCATACCTTCCGCAATTCCGTTATAGTACATGAGTATTGACAGCGAGGATACAACCCCCATAATCAAAGGGAATTTCACACAAAATCCCAATCTGCACGCATGAAAACAGCAGATACAGAATATAAGAATAGGATTAAGCGTTGTTAAAAACACAGTCATAAGAATTGTCTGTCCTGCCTGACCCATAAACACAAAAAACAGCGGAAGTATGTGGAAACATATTAATCCGATTGCAACGTACATTTTGGAATCATCCATCGAGAATTTGCCTGTCGCAATAGGTCCGCCCTTCTTTTTCAAAGATTTTCTTGCCATACTTATTCTCCGAATTTCTTTCACCAATGCGTTTGGAAAAAGAGAAGCAATCAGATTGCCATTACGAGGGGCGCAGTCGTACGCTGTACTCCAACCCCCGAATGACGGCGAGATGCGCCG